>DIVN01000143.1 GCA_002435875.1 Anaerolineales bacterium UBA6131 | reverse complement strand
GTCGTTGGCACAGCGAAAGCGCCTGGTGGACATCGCCCTGCCGATCCTGCGCGGGCGAGTGCACGTCAGCGTGTTTGTCGGTGCCCCGGACACCGATACGGCGGTGGCGGTGGCCCGCCATGCTGAGGCTGCCGGTGCCGACGCGATCACCTGTGTGATCCCCTTCTATTACCGCCAGGTGGACGACGCGCTGTTCCTGCACTATGCCTCGATCGTGCAGGCCACGGCGCTGCCGGTGTATGCCTACGACAGCGCCATCTATGCGGGCAACCGCTTGTCGTTCGAGCTGCTGCTGCGCCTGCGCGATGCCGGCCTCGCCGGCACGATCACCGGCGCAGCCACCGACGGCCTCGACCACCTGCTGGAGTGCGTGCGGCGCCTGCGCTCCGAGACCTTCGAGGTCGCGTCCATCCGCGATGGCATCGCCCTGCCCGCCCTGCTGATGGGCGCGGACGCCTTTGAGTCCGGGGTGGCCAACTACCTGCCCGAGGTGGTCGTGGGGCTCTACGACGCGGTGCGCGCGGGGGACATCGAGCGCGCGGCGATGTTCCAGACGCAGGCCCTGCTGCTGCGCGACGTCTCGCACGGCCTGGGCCGCAACATCCCCTCGCTGCATGCGCTGATCGCCATGCGCGGGTTACAGACCGGCGTGCCCAAGCGCCCCTTTACCCTGCTGTCGTCTGCGGAGGTTGCTGGGCTGCGCGAGGGCCTGGCCAAGCTGGACTTTACCGGGCCGCTGCTGGGCTGAGGAACGCGCACAACCCGAGCCACCGTTTAGCTACGGCAGAACCGAGGCCTCCTCTGTGCGTGACACGCTCGGATAGGCAGAGGCTGCAAGCAGCCCATGCCTGGCCCGAGCCATCAAGGTAACCGTGCACCACACGGCTAAGAATCCCCGCACAGCTACTTGACAACGGCTTTGTCCTGTGGTATAGTGGTTATAACAACATGATTACCTGCACCATCGGTCGAGTACTGGACGCCACCAACGTTGGAAAGGCGATGACCCGTGCCACCGCTCAGCAGAAGCAGTCATGTTCCTCTTTATGTGCAGCTTGCAGCCCAGCTCAGAGGCCTGATTCACTCGGGTGAGCTGGAAGTCGGCAGCGCCATCCCCTCGGAGCGCGAGCTCGCCCAGAGTTACAACGTCAGCCGCATCACTGCCCGCATGGCCGTAGACTTGCTCCTGCGCGATGGCTATGTCTACCGACAGCAGGGCCGCGGCACCTTTGTTGCCCAACCCACCATGCGCAGCGTGCGCGGCTTTACCAGCTTCNNAGGACATGCTGTCGCGCGGGCGGCACCCCAGCTCGCGCATCATCCGCCAGGAGCTCATCCACGTGCCGGAGCAGCTCCAGACCATCCTCAAGATCGGCCCCGCCGACCTGGTAATGCACCTCGGCCGCGTCCGCCTGGCCGATGGCCAGCCCGTGGCCGTGCAGTGGTCGTACATCCCCTATCGCCTCTGTCCCGGCCTAGAAAAAGTGGACCTGGCACAGCACTCGCTCTTTGACGTATTGCGCAGCCAGTTTGGCATCACCCCTACCTGGACCGAAGCCGAGGTCGCCGCGCGTCTGGCGACCAGCGAGGAAGCGGCTTTGCTGCAGCTTCGCACGTCCGATCCAGTGCTGGCCGTGCGCGGGCTCACTTTCACAGCGTCTTTCCAAGTGGTTGAGTACGTATCCACAGTCTATCGCGGCGAGAGCCTTTCCCTGTACCTGGGCCGGCAGCAGCTGATGCTGCCCGAGGGCTAAGCCGCCGCACAGAGGAGGGAAGCGGATGGCCAGCAATCTGGCACGGACCGTGCTGGGGGACATCCCAGCAGACAGGCTGGGCGTGACGATGGTGCACGAGCATCTCGTACTACCCACGCGGCAGATGTGGCCTTGGGTGCAGGGCGCCGACGGGCAGCTGACGCAGGATGGGCCGACGTTTCTGGCCGGCTCACTGGCCAATTACCGTCAGCACGGCGGCGGCACCCTGGTAGACGTCAGCGCCAGCCACCACAAGCCTGACCCGCGCATGTGGCGCGCTATTTCAGAGCAGACCGGCGTGCACATCATCGCCTCCACTGGCTTTACCAAGGAGCCGATGTACCCGCCCTGGGTGGAACAATGGGGGATCGACGAGTTCGAGCAGTTCTTTGTCAAGGAGATCAGCGAGGGTCTCGGCGACTCGGACGTCAAAGCGGGCATCATCTCCGAAGTGGGCAGCTTTCGCAACCTGATCCGGCCGCGCGAGGAAAAGGTGCTGCGCGCAGCGGCACGGGCCGCCAAACGCACCGGCGTGCCCATCTCGACCCACTGCACGCTGGGCACCATGCCCCTGGCCCAGCTAGACCTCTTTGAGCAGGAAGGCATGGACCTGGGTCGCGTGGCCATCGGCCATCAGGACCTGCACTCGAATCTCGAGGTGCACGAGGCAATCATGCAGCGCGGCGCGTTCGTGCAGTTCGATACGATCGGCAAAGAGCGCTATGATTATGTCATTCAGGAGAACCGCGGACTGGGCGAGGTCGAGTACATCTCGGAGCGGCATTACCGCAAGGACGCTGACCGCCTGGCTTGCCTGGTGGAGCTGGTCAAGCGCGGCCATGCCAAACAGCTCATGCTCTCGCAAGACATGAGCGATAGCGAGTCGTTCTTTAGCCCAGACACGCATGGCAAGTGGGGCTATGCCTTCTTGCTGGGCAGCTTTGTGCCCCGCCTGCGCGCCGCGGGCGTGCCGGAAGAGGCCATCCAGGTAATGCTGGTGGACAACCCCAGCAAGTTCTTCAGCCTAGGCGGTTGAGGTCCTGGCCGGGCGTGGAAAGTCCGCAAATTGAGAAGGAGAGAGGGCTTATGGCAGCAACGAAAGCGCGAACGGTACGCGGAGACATTGCGGCAGAACAGCTCGGCAAGACCATGGTGCATGAGCATCTGCGCCTGCCACCGCAACAGTTCTGGCCCTGGACTAAGGGGGCTGACGGCAAGCCCGTACAGGAGGGCCTGCCCTTCCTGGTCAACTCAGTCAAGTACTTTGCCCAGCACGGCGGAGGGACGCTGGTCGACGTGACCGCCAGCAACAACAAGCCCGACCCACTGATGCTGCGCGAGCTCTCGGAAAAGACCGGCGTGCACGTCATCGTCTCGACCGGTTTCTACAAAGAGCCGATGTACCCGGCGTGGGTACAAAAGTGGGAGATCGAGGATTTCGAGCGTTTCTTTGTCAAGGAGATTACCGAAGGCATCGGCGAGACGGGGGTCAAAGCCGGCATCATCTCTGAGATCGGCACCTTCCGCAACCGCGTCAACCCGCGGGAGGAAAAGGTGCTACGCGCGGCCGCCCGTGCGCACAAGCACACCGGCGCACCCATCTCCACGCACTGCACCCTGGGCACCATGCCCCTGGCCCAGCTGGACATTCTAGAGGAAGAGGGTGTGGACATGGCCCACCTGGCCCTGGGGCACCAGGACCTGCGCTCGGACGTGGATGTGCACGAGCAGGTCATAAAGCGCGGCGCCTTTGTGCAGTACGACACCATTGGCAAAGAGCGTTACGATTATGTCATACAGGAAAACCGCGGACTGGGCGAGGTGGAGTACCTATCCGAGCGGCATTACCGCAAGGATGACGACCGCTTTGCCTGCCTGGTCGAGTTGGTCAAGCGCGGTTACGCCAAACAGATCATGCTTTCGCAGGACATGAGCGCGGTCGAGTCGTGTTTCAATCCCGAGACGCACGGCACGTGGGGCTATGCCTATCTGCTGGGGGGCTTTGTGCCGCGCCTGCGCGCAGCGGGCGTTTCCGACGAGGCACTCGAGCTCATGTTGGTGGAAAACCCGAAACGGTTCTTTGCTTTTGTCAAATAGCCTAGTGGATTGCAGCAGAGGGGGTACGGCACGTGGAAACAGGTGGGAGTGGCCTTCCCAAGCGTTCGCTGGTCCGGTCGGTGTTAGTCAATCTCGCAAGGAGGCAGAGATGAAGCGATTTCTTCAAGGGTTGCTGGCGTTGGCCGTGGTGGCCAGCATGATCGTAGCCTGTGCGCCGTCCGCAACCCCTACCCCTGTAGTGGTCAAGGAAACCCAGGTGGTCAAAGAGACCCAGGTGGTCGTGGTCACAGCTACACCAGCGGCTCCGCCTGGCCCCAAGACCGGTGGCACACTCGTGTGGGCCTTCACCGATGAGATTCTGGGCCTGGACCCGCACAAGAACACCGTCCACCGCACATTGCGCTTTTACGAGCTGGTATACAGCACCCTGGTCAGCCTCACGCCCGAGCTGACGGTGCAGCCGGAGCTGGCCGAGTCCTGGCAGATCGTCGGGGACACGGTCTACTCTTTCAAGCTGCGCCAGGGGGTCAAGTTCCACAATGGCGAAGAGCTGACCTCGGCCGACGTCAAATACACCTATGAGCGCATCCTGAACAAGGACGTGGCCTCGCCGGCCGCGTCGTTCCTGTCCACGGTGAAGGAGATCATCGCTCCGGATCCCTACACTGTGATCATCACGCTGACAGCGCCGACGCCCGCCTTCCTGGTCAACCTGAGCCAGACCAACACATCGATCATCTGCAAGAAGGTCGGCGAGACCGGTGACCCGGCCAAGGACGTCGTAGGCACAGGGCCTTTCAAGATGGTCGAGTGGGTGCCGGACAACTATATGAAGCTGACCAAGAACGCGGACTATTTCCGCGCCGGGCTGCCCTACCTCGATGGCGTGGAAATCCGCGTGATCCCCAGCACGTCGACCATCCTGGCCGGCCTGCGCACCGGGCAGGTACACATCGCCACGCTGGATGCCAAGACCGCGCAGCTGGCCATGGCCAGTGGGCTGGTCGTGGATACCGCTCCGGGCCTTACCTACACCTTACTGGGGTTCAACTGCGAGCGCGAGCCGTTCAACAACGTCAAGGTACGCCAGGCGCTGAGCTATGCCATCGATCGCCAGGCGGTGATTGACTTTGTGCTGCTGGGCCAGGGCGAAGTCACTGGCCCGCTGCCGCCATCACTCAAGGCCTGGGCACTGCCGCTGAGCGAGCTCGATCCCTACACTGTGAACATCGAGAAGGCCAAGGCGCTGCTGGCCGAGGCCGGCTATCCCAACGGCTTTGAGTTCGACCTCATGACCTGGCAGACGGTGGAAGGCCAGGCGGTGTCGCAGGTGCTGCAGGAACAGCTGAAGGCCATCGGCGTGACCGCCAACATCCAGGTGCTCGAGCGCGGCCTGTGGATCGCCAACTGGCGCGCCAGCGAGTTCGACGCTTTCGAGTCTGGCAACTCGGGCAGCGCCGATCCCGACTTTATCCTGTACCGCACCTTCCACAGCACGGGTGCGACCAACATCTTCAAGTTCGGGGACGCCGAGCTGGATGCGCTGCTGGCGCAGGGGGCCAAGACTACCGACCTGACCAAGCGCAAAGCGATCTACGACGAGGCCCAGCAAAAGCTCGTCGAGCTTTCGCCCATCGTGTGGCTGTACGTAGCCAACCAGTTCT
>DIVN01000078.1 GCA_002435875.1 Anaerolineales bacterium UBA6131 | reverse complement strand
CGCTGTCTGTTGGGAGCGAGCATCCCACTTCCTGTGAGGCAGGCCATCTTCCCAAGCTGTTCTGGCCAGCAGCTGCACAAGCTTGGCCTCGACACGCTGCGCAAGGAAGCCCACGGCAACGATAATCGCGGCACCCGCAAGAGTGTGCACGTTCTCCTCATCATCTGTCCCTTGGGCGAGTGCAAGCAAATAGCGTGCACGACGCATCTGGTCACTGTAGACGTTGAGTGTGATAAAGTCCTCGCCACCAGAATCGCCAACCATTGCGCCTCCCTGCATACCATCTCTGCAATTTGCCCGTCGGTCCATGTGCTGACCCCATTTACGTCTGCAACCGGGCGGTCACTGCCGGACTCGCCTGCCGCGCTATCGCTTGTACCCAAGTGTACGTTGACCACTGCAGCCTCCGGTACGGTCACCTGTCCTGACACGACGTGCATGCCCTCGGGCAGTTTTGCGGCCGGAGGACAGACCCTTGGCCCGCACCCAGTTAGGACTTGAAGGCTCCCCCTGGCTTACTATGCAAGTAGATCATCACCACACGTATGGGAATACTCGGTACTTCACCTTCTCACAGTACTCCACATAACCAAGCAGGTTGTTGCGTAGCAACTCCTCCTCGTTGGCGATCCTGCCGACCAGCGTGAGAGGGAAGAGCGCACCGGCCATCATGCCCCGGTAGGAGCCGAGTGCCAAGGGGGTGAAACCCAGAATCAACACCATCGCCAGGTACATGGGGTGGCGCACAAGCGCGTAAGGCCCTGTTCTGACCACCGGCTGCTTCTCCTGCACCTCGACAACGCGGGAGGCATAGCGGTTCTCACGCAGGGTGAACGCGAACAGCCCAAAGCCCATTAGCACCAGAAGCATCGCCAGTAGGACCAGCGCCGTGGGTACACTCGACCATCCGAATCGCCTGTCGAGGCCAGGGATCACATAGAGCGCCAGCAGGACCAGCGTTGACCTCGCGATGGCCTTCCTCTGCGCACTTTCGCCCTCCATCATCCTCATGCGTCGCTCGAGAAGCTTTGGATCCTTGAGCAGCATCACGATGGCCATGATAGCCAGTGGGACAAAGAGTATGCCCATGTACAACCACGCCTGCCAATAGTTCAACGTCCCGGCAGGCAGGAAGACCAGCAAACCGACCGACAAGAGTCCGGCCACAAAGCGGATCAGGGCCAGAGTGAGCAACCGTTTATGCGAGAAAGAATTGCGGCTCATCGCTCGCTCCTTCAGGTGCGCGGCTACAACCGGTGCCAGCGGTGCCACCGAACGATTGGCTAGGCTATGGCTAGACAAGACCCTTGCCAGGGCCCACATTCTCATGGTGCTCCGCAGAGTTGCGCGCGGCGGGATGTCCCGTATGATTGGGGAGGACGCAGTGCCGCGCAGGTCCCCTGGCGAGATCGATGTTCACATCATGGGGCACAAATCGAGGGGTGTCAAGCGTCGTCCTACAGCGGATGTACAGGAGGTGGGCATGGACAGAGGAGTGTGGATCTTTCTGCTGATGGTTGCAGCCCTTCTTGCCGTGGCCTTTACGCGCGGGGGTGGTCTGTGGCTCTCCGGGCTGCAGACTGGCGCCAGGAGCTTCTGGGGCCTGTTGCCCACGCTGCTGCTCTCGTTCGCCATTGCCGGCCTTCTTCAGGTGCTGATCCCGCGGCAGATGGTCATGTCCTGGTTTGGCAAGGGGGCTGGGATGCGCGGCATCCTCTTGGGCTGCGTCGTTGGCGCCTTGATCCCCGGTCCCCCCTACGCGCTGTACCCCATGGTGCTCTCACTCTACCAGGGCGGCGCGAGCATGGGCGCGCTCATTGGCATGCTGACAGCCAAGGTTCTTTGGAGCATTCAGTACCTGCCCCCAGCGCTGGCCGTGCTGGGCACACGCTTCACCGCCATCATGTATCTGGCTACGCTGGTCGTGCCGCCGGTGTCCGGCTGGCTGGCTCAGCTGCTCGATGGTCGCTTGCGCTGAGGGCTAGATCGTCTTCTCTGTGCCTCTTGCACTGAAGAGGTCTCGCAGGAGCGTCAGCCCGCCGACAGCGACGGCGAGCAACATCACTACATAGCCTGCCAGCATCGCTAGAACTACCGCCCAACGCCAGCCGACCGGCTCCGTCGCTCCCGAGGCCAGCCCGGTCATAACGGCCATAGCCTGGCTGCCCACCAACAACCCGATGCCAACGGCGAGGCTCCACACAAACAGCCGCACGCGCGAGTGGGCCCGCAGCGCGGCCCACAGAAGTAGGCCAGCACCCGCCAGGGCGACCGGCGACAGCTCCGCCGGCATCAGGTAGTCAACACGCCACATGTGACTTCGGCCGTACAGCAGCCCCGAGAACACAAACGGAGCCAGGAGTGGGATCCAGGCCATCACGGTGCCCGCGGTGGCCAGCACATTTGTGAATGTATCCCTCTTCATGTGCACCAATCTTTCTAGCGCCCTGACCGGGAGCCAGTCAGGGAAGGTCATCGCCTTGACACGCAATGGGGGCAGCGAGTTGCCAGTACGCTGGCTGGCAGCGCTACCCCCCCGTTGTGTCTTGGCCACGATAGTTGTTCGCCCTACTGCGTGGCGATGGCCGTGACCGTGGTGTTGCTGCCCTCAGCCTGGATCATTATGGTTGCCTGCCGCTGATCCTTGGCAAAGGTCAGCATCCCTTCCAGGGTCTGATCCGCCTTCCAGCCTTTGGACGGCATAGCCTGAAGATAGAAAGCCGTCACCTCGGCCACGCTGTGCGTCGTCTTGTAGCTGACGACTCCGGACATGGCGGTGAGATCCGTGGCGCCATCCATAACCGGGATATCCTCTACTACGGGCGGCGCAACGCCCTCCGGGGCCACGATCTTGACCCGCTTGTTGATGTCGG
>DIVN01000178.1 GCA_002435875.1 Anaerolineales bacterium UBA6131 | reverse complement strand
TCAGGGTTCACGCGAGCGGACAATTCATCCACGCAGATCGGAGCGCAGCACCATCCAGACGATTGAGCATTCCAGTACGTCGCAACAGGATATGGACACCAACACCGAACCGACGCCTGCTTACCAGGTCCGCCTGGAGGTATTTGAGGGACCTCTTGATCTGCTGCTGCACCTGATCGAGAAGCAAGAGCTGGACATCACCCGAGTCTCCGTGCTGGCGGTCATCGACCAGTACCTGGACTATATCCGCGATCCGGCCTGCCTCAGCGCCAGCAATCTCGCTGACTTTCTTGTCCTTGCCGCAAAGTTGCTGCTGATCAAGTCGCGCGCCCTCCTGCCGGCGGCGCCCACAGCAGAGACCGGCGAGCCAGAGGAAGACCTGGGCGAAGAGCTGGCCCAGCAACTGCGCGACTATAAGCGATTCCGCGAAGTGGCGAATGAACTCAGGGAGAGAGAGAAGCTGGGCCTGCGGGCGTACTTGCGCGAGGCCGCTATCCCACAACTCGAGCGCCAGCTCGACGTCAGCGGGATCTCGCTCGAGGATCTATTGACTGCGGTTCAGACTGCGTTGGCAGCCAGACCGGAGCTCACTCCAGTGGGGGAAGTGGCCGAAGGGCCAACCTTTTCCATCACGCACAAGATGGCGGAGCTAGAGGCGTGCCTGGGTCAGCGAGGCACGTGTGTGTTTCAGCACCTTCTGCATTTAGCCGTATCCAGACTCGAGATCATTGTCACATTCCTTGCCCTGCTTGAGCTGATCAAGGCCAGGAAGGTGAGGGCAGAGCAGGACAGGCCGTTTGGGGAGATTGTTCTGCTAGCTGGAGAAGAACCGCCTTCTGAGCCCGGTCTGCAGTAGCACGGTTAGCAGTACGGGCACGAGCAAGTCGATCAGAACATCGTACCAATTGGCGTGACGTCCAGGCACAAGGGACTGATGCAGCTCATCGCTCAAAGCATAGGCGGCCGTGGTCAGCAGAGCGACTGGAAGGCGCACACTGACAGGAATGTAGGCTCGCCAAGCACGATACAGCAGCAAGAACAGCGCGGTGAAGACCAAGACGTGGCTCAGTTTCTTGATGACAGCATCAAGCCAGGGCCCAGGTGCCTGCGGCAACGAAGGCTGGTTTGACAGATAAAAGATGAAAGCCATCAGCACGATTGGCGGCGTCCAGTACCACAGCCAACGCCCAATTCGTGCGACTAGAGTCTTTGATTTGTGCATGCACGCCTCTCTCTGCTGTAATCCAGCAAGCACGCCCATGGAGAATCGTCATTCTTCGCCATAGGCGGTCTCTGCTCTCGCCACAAGATCAGACCAGCGGAATCGCTGACATAGCTGCAGCCGCGCAGCCACGCGCATTCGACTTTGAAGCTCCTCGTCGCGCAACAGTCGTACCACTGCTCTCACAAACCCTTGCGTATCGCCGGCTCGGACCAGCAGGCCCGAGACACCATCTTCGATATACTCCACGTTCTGACCTACTGCGTCCGCAACGACCGGTACTCCCGCCGCCAACAGATCGATCAGCTTTACAGCGCACTTGCAGCGATTGACAAGGGTATCATCGAATGGGTAGAGCGCCACGCTCGCCAGGCCGAAGTACGCGGCCAGCTTGCTGACAGGGATCCATCCCACGTAGTGAATGGCCGAGGCCAGCCTCCTCTCGTTTGCCATGTCGAGAAAGCGTGCATCCTCCCCAAACAAGCCTTTGCCAATGACAAGCCAACGAGTCTCAGGTATCGCCTTGCCGACACCTTCGATGACATCCAAGACACGCGGCAACCCGAATTCGAAGAACCGGGTGTAGAGCAGCACAATGGGGTGGTCGCTCAAGTGATGTTCTTGTCGGAGGGCTTCAATCTCCATAGGATCGGGCTCGAGTACCTCGCCGCTACAGCCATTAGGCAGGTAGTGAACGCGTTCGCGAGCCACGCCAAGGCTCCAGACGATAGTCTCTAGAGCCCGACTCGCCACGGTCAGCGCATCGGCATGGGTCAGTCCCCAATGCTCTTGCCAGGCAAAAAACCGCTCTTGTATCGCCGTATACCGTTCAAGCTCATTCCACCCTCCTGTCCCCTCCCAGTCGTCAGCATCGCCCACAAGCCGTACCTTGCGCCGGCCAAGAAGATTCCAGTGCCAAACGCACCATGCTACCAGGCCAGAGTAGGACTTGGGCTTGAAACAGTGGATGGCTTGTGGGCGAAATGCAAGCAGCTCTCGCAGAATGCGCGCGACGATCCAGACATGGCCTAGCAGCGGGATGCGTGGGGGCAGCCGGATGTTGTGGACCTCGACGTCCTCCTCTGCCCAGCGTTGTCCTGCATCCTGCGGACAATCCCATGGCGGAAGGATAACCCTGACCTGGTGTCCTCGTGCTGCAAGCTCCCTGGCTAGAGGCATAGCCCGCACTGCCATCGTCCTTTTGACACTCATGCCGAAAGGGCCAACAAAGGCGATTCTCATGCTCTTTGCACTCGAACGGGACAGCGCTCTCGCAGCGCACACAATTGCGGGCAGGAGGACAAATCACACACCGCTGTCGCTCCGCAGGATTACTCAACCGTCACGGACTTGGCCAAGTTGCGCGGTTGGTCGACATCACATCCAATGCGCACCGCCACATGGTAGGCCAACAACTGCAAGGGGATGACCGTCAGGACGGGCGCAAGTAAGGGCGAGCATCTGGGTATGAAGATGGTCGTATCAGCCTTGTCGGCAACTTCATTGTCACCTTCCGTTGCTATGGCGATGACTGTGCCACCCCGAGCACGCACTTGCTCGATGTTGCTGATCATCTTGTCACGGACATGATCGTGCACCGCGATAGCCACCACAGGTATGTTCTCGTCTATCAGGGCGATGGGCCCGTGCTTCANNAGGAGATCTCTTTCAGCTTGAGCGCACCCTCGAGTGCTATGGGATAGTTCAGGCCTCGACCAAGAAACAGAAAATCGCGTCTCTTGAAGTACTTTTGCGCCAAAGCTTCATAATCTTGTTGGCTCTCCAGCACGCGACCCACCTGGCCAGGAAGCTCAAGTAGATCCTGCAGCAGTTGCTCGCGACGTGCTCGGTCGAGAACACCACGTTCCTGACCGAGATAGACGGCCAGCATGTATCCGGCAACCAGCATTGAAGTGAAGGCCTTGGTCGAGGCCACTCCAATCTCAGGTCCAGCATTGAGATAGATCACGCCATCAGCCAGTCTCGCCGCCTGACTTCCGACAGCGTTCACCACGCTGATAGTCTTGAGGCCCTTCTGGCGCGCCTCCTCCATTGCCGCCAAGGTGTCGACCGTCTCTCCTGATTGGCTAAAGACCAATATGGCGTCTTCCAACGGGTTGAGCAGCGGATCCCTATAGCGGAACTCCGATCCATAGTCCACCTCGACACCCACGCCTGCTAGCTTCTCAATCAGGAACTTGGAGCACAGCGCCGCGTGCCAGGCGGTCCCGCAAGCCACAGCGCACAGCCGGCGCATTTTCTGTAGATCATGCGCCCCGAAGGCGGCCAGGCCTTCCAAGCGCACCTTCGCGGCGTCCAGGTCCAGTCGCTCGCGTATGACGTCTGTTACAGAACGCGTCTGCTCGTGGATCTCCTTGAGCATA
>DIVN01000215.1 GCA_002435875.1 Anaerolineales bacterium UBA6131 | reverse complement strand
TGGACCTGGGAAAAGTTCATGGAGGCCTGGAAGAAGTTGACCGTGCGCGCCGCCGATGGCTCAACCACGATCTGGGGCTTGGCACCCGCCACCTTCAGCTCGGGCGGCCCGGGCTCCAACTATTACATGGAGGGCGTCTTTATCCGCGGCAAGGGCGATGCCTCGGCGCCGAAGGATTCTGACGAATACAAGACCTGGGCGGCCATCAGTGAGGACGGCACCGATGTCAAGGGCTACCTGGACAGCAACGGCGCCATCGAGGGCATGAAGTTCTACCAGAGCATCATCCAGGTCGAGAAGGTCTCGCCCACTGCGGCGATTCCGAACTGTTTCGCAGATGAGCGCGCCGCGACTGGTTTTCACACCGGTGCTGCGGGTGCTAACTATATGAAGATCAATCCGAACCTCCCCATGGGAGTCACGCCCATGCCGCACTACGAAGGCAGAGCGCCGTTCAGCCATGGAGGCAGCAACAGCATGGCCGTCGCCAAGGGTTCCAAGCACAAACCCGAGGCCATGGCCTTCGCCCTCTATATCTACAACTATAAGAACCGCGTGGAATACGCGCAGGTAACCAAGAACTTGCCGGCTCTCCTCTCGGTGTTTGAGGGCACGGGCCAGTACGGCGAATATCCGAACACGCTGTTGCGGGAAGCACTGATCAATGTAGCCGTGCCTCGCCCGGGCGGACCCGGCTACTCTCACTATGAGTCCGTGGCCAACCTGGCCATCAAGGACATCGGCCTGGGCGCTGATGTCGCTTCCAGGCTGCATCAGGCCGCCGAGCAGCTCAACGGATTGCTGACCGTGTTCAAATAGTAAGAGACCAGTGACAATGAGAGGCCAGGGGACCATGGTCCCCTGGCACTTTTCCCCTGTGAGGTGGAGGAACATGACCACAGCGACTCAGGATCTGGTGCGGGACAGGCGGCGCAGCCATCTCCTGACGATCTTCTGGGGGATGCTGCCTGCCATCGTTGGCCTGGCGATGTTCCAATACGGCCCCCTTCTTATCGCGCTCCGCAACGGTTTCTACGACCTGGCCTTGCTGAACCCGGAGCGTGCCAAGTTCGTTGGCTTGGCCAACTACGTCAAGATGACCAAGGATCCACTGTTCTGGCAATCTCTGCGCAACACAGCAGTGTACTCAGGCGGCAAAGTCCTCCTCGAAGTGCCCTTTGCCCTGCTCCTGGCCTTGCTTTCGCAGCGCGCTATCAAGGGTATTGGCATCCTGCGTACGGCGGTGTTTTCGCCCACCGTGACCGCCATGTCGACCATTTCGGTCATCTGGAACATGATGTACCATCCCCAGAATGGCCTCTTCAACAGCATCCTCTCTGGTGTGGGCATTGCGCCACAACCTTTCACCACCAGCCCGAGCCAGGCCATGGCCTCGATTCTGATGATGAGCGTTTGGAAGGATGTGGGCACGAGCATGCTCATTCTCTTGAGTGGCCTGCAGGCGATCCCGCAAGAGTTCTACGAGGCAGCTTCCATCGATGGCGCAGGGCCTTGGGAGCAGGCGCGCCATATCACTTTGCCACTGCTGCGCCGCACTTTGTTGTACGCGACGGTCTTGGTGACTGTCTTTAGCTTCAAAGTGTTTACGCCCATCTACGTAATGACCAAAGGTGGGCCCGTAGGTATGACCCGCACTACTGTATACTACGTCTATGAGGTGGGCTTCCAGTACATGCAGATGGGTTACGCTTCGGCCATATCCGTGGTGCTGATGGCCATCATGGTCATCGTGGCTGTGCTACAGAACCGGCTCTTGCGCACAGAGTTCGAGTACTAGGAGGTGAGCAGGGAAATGGCTGGATTCACGGACACTGTAGACCGGGACCTGGACAGCCTGGCACGTGCGGCACCGCGCAAGCAGCCTCGGTCCCTTGCTCGGATACTTTCCTCGGCTTTTTTGATCGTCATCATGATCATCGTGTCGCTGGGGATGATCTTGCCCTACGAGTGGACGTTTACCTCGGCTTTCAAGCCCGATAAGGACATCTTCCGCTATGCCTACCCGATTAGCTGGAAGACCTTCTGGCCACCGAACCCGACCATCCAGAACTTTGTGAAGGTGTTCCGCGATTGGAAGTTCGGGCGCAACCTCATGAACAGCCTGATCGCTGCAGTCTTGCAGATGACCGGCACTTTGGTGGTCTCGTCCCTGGCGGCTTTCACTTTGACCAGGGTGCGCTGGAAAGCGTCTGGGTTTGTATTTGCCCTGATCATGCTCGTGGCTTTGGTTCCCTTTGAGGTGATCATCGTGCCGTTGTACGTTGTCGTGCGCACTCTCGGCTGGACCAGGAGCTTCCTGGTACTGTTCGTGCCCTGGATCGCCAGTCCTTTTGGCATTTTCCAGCTTCGCCAGGCCTTTATTGAGATTCCCAAGGACTTTGACGAAGCGGCCATGATCGAAGGTGCGAAACCCTTCCAGATCTTCTGGTACGTGATCTTGCCCAACGCCAAGTCGTCACTGGTCACCTTGGCTCTGATGAGTTTCCTGGCGTCCTGGAACTCTTTCATGTGGCCTTTGATTGCCCTGCAGGACGTCAGCAAGCAGGTGATTCAGGTGGCCATCGCGACTTTCAGCTTGCCTTACAACGATCCGGCATGGGGAGCCATCTTTGCCGGGGCGACCCTGGGCACTGTGCCGGTTCTGATACTTTTCATCGCGCTACAGCGCTACTACGTGCGCAGTGCGGTCATGTCTGGATTGAAAGGGTGATGTCGACTCTTGTCACGTTCCGCTGATGCCTGCGCAGACTGCCCCTAGGATTTGACTGGCTTGGGTGGCAGGGATGGCGACAGCGCTTTACCGTCCCTGACTGTGTCTACACTGCGTGCCTGTCGGGCGACCGATGACGCTGCATGCCGCCGCTGACGAGCTCAACGGCTATCTGGCGCNNGTTGCGCTAGCGCGCAAGAGCCAGGAAACTATGGTCTCCTGGCTCTTGTCTTTGTCTCATGCCTGTGGCGCAGCATCAGCCCTGTGCGATGGGCGACTGCCTCAGCAGCGCCCGCCGCTCGCGCCAGTCCGGCAGGCAGCCGTCCATGAGAGCGACGAAGCGCGCGCCGTGGCTGCGCTCG
>DIVN01000193.1 GCA_002435875.1 Anaerolineales bacterium UBA6131 | reverse complement strand
GTTCAAATCCCACCCTCTCCGCCAGTTGAGGAGCGCTCCTGCGCGGGGGCGCTCCTCGCCACATCGGGCTTGACTGTCACATCGCCAAAGGAGGAACGAAGTGACCACAGACACGGGTCCGCAAGGTGAGGAAAGACAGGTCCGAGCGTCCTCCGGTACAATGATCGACGGAACACCCATCACGTACGTGATCGTGTGGGCCGCCATCGTTGCTGCCCTGTCCTATGTCATTCTGCCAGTATCTGCAGTGCTCGGCATTGGCGGAACGTTCCCCATGAGCCAAGCGGTCTATGCTCTGGTCGGCTTCATCCTCGGGCCGACCGCCGGTGCACTGGCCGCAGGCATCGGCAGGGTGATAGGGATCGTTGCCGCCCCCCACACGGCCACGTCCGGCATACCGTCGGCCCTTGTGGCGGTGGTTTGGGCGGCGGCAGGCGGCCTGCTGGTTGACAAGCGCGGCCCGCGCTGGCTTCTTGGCATCGCCATTTTCGTGCTCGCCTACGCCGCCTTCGTTGGCAGGGCGCTGACCCGCGACGTCTCTGTCGGACTCGCCATCCAGAACACGATCACCAACCTCTCAGGCATTGCTTTGTGGTTGCTTCCCACCCGCATCCTGGTTCGTAAGTGGATGGGCGACCGCGCTCCGGCCAAACTGGCAGCAGGGTTAGCCCTGGGATGCTGGATGGCCAACACCTGTGGAATCACCTTTGGCAATGCCATCAACTACTTTGTCAATCCTTGGCCAGCCAACATATGGCGTATGCTCGTTCCCATCATCCCTGCCGAGCAGCTGGTCAGAACCATTGTGGGGACTATTGTCGGCTCGGGCGTAATTGCTGGGTTGCGCGCAATCGGCTTGCTCAAGCCAGCCGGCGCAGGATACTAGCCGGCAATCCAGCGGAGCAAACAGCGCTTACTCATCTTCCGCAGCGCAGTCAGGCAAATGACATCCACATACCATCGCATCGCACAGCCCCTCGCGGGCGAGTCCTGTGCCATTGGCGGTCCCAAGATTAGCAAAGACCCCATCGTTCTCGTTGATAAGTTGAGTTACCAGTATCCCCGCTCGCCAGAACCAGTGCTACGCAACATCAACCTCTCGATCAGACCAGGCGAGTTCCTGGGTATCGTCGGCCCGACAGGAGCAGGCAAGACCACGCTCTGTCTGGCTATGAACGGCATCGTCCCCCAATTCTACGGCGGGCGCTTCTTTGGCGGCGTCCGGGTTACTGGCCTCGATACCATCGAAACACCAACCCACGTGCTGGCACGTCAGGCAGCCATTGTCCTGCAAGATCCCGAGACGCAGCTGATTGCTAACTCCGTTGAGGACGAGGTCGCCTTCGGACTGGAGAACCTGTGTCTCGACCGCCAGACGATTCTGTCGCGCATCGACTGGGCCCTGGATATCGTGCGCTTGCGTGGGATGCACAAAAAGCATCCCAGCGAGCTCTCCGGCGGAGAGAAGCAACGTCTGGCGATTGCTGCTGCGCTGGCGATGCAGCCCAAGCTGCTCATTTTGGACGAGCCTACCTCTCAGCTCGATCCCCAGGGTGCACAGCAAGTATTCGTCACTGCGCGCGACCTTAACAAGAATCTAGGCATGACGATCGTTCTCGTGAGCCACGCCACGGAAGAGCTAGCAGAACACGCTGACCGCATTGCTCTACTCGATGGCGGTCAACTTGAGGCGATTGGCCCGCCAGGCGAGGTGCTGGATCAGCCCGACTTGATCACCCGACACTCTGTACGCCCGCCGCAGGTGACTCGCTTCTTCCAGCACGTGCGGGACCGTGGCCTATTCTCAGGCCAGGCTCCCACGACACTGGCACAAGCCAAAACACAGTACGATCGAATGCACGGCAGAGTTGCCGTGCGGCCAGCCGTTTGGCAGGTTCGCCCCCACGATTCACCCCAAACGCCAGCGCTGCTGTCAGCCAGATCACTCACGCACACTTTCCCGGACGGCACTCCAGCCCTGCACGATGTAACTCTTGACGTTCATCGGGGGGAGTACCTGGTCATCGTTGGGCAGAATGGCGCGGGCAAGACCACATTGGTGAAGCACTTTTTGCACCTCCTGAATGCAACGTCAGGAGAGGTTTTGTGGGACGGCCAGGACGTGGCCCGATTGGCGGTCCATGAGTTGGCGCAATGCATTGGCCTTGTCATGCAAAACCCAGACAACCAGATCTTTAGCACCACGGTGCAAGGTGAAGTTGCTTTCGCCCTGTCTGGGCTGGGGATAGAGCGTGCGGAAGTCAAGGAGCGGGTCGACGAGAGCCTCATGCAGATGGGTCTGATCGAATACCGCGATTGGCACCCTCTATCGCTGGCAAAGGGCGACCGCGCTCGTGTGGTCATTGCCGCGGTGCTGGCGATGCGTCCGCAGGTGCTGGTCTTTGATGAGCCAACCACCGGGCAAGACTATGCAGGGGCCATGCGTATCCTGAACATCAGCCGGGAGCTGCACCGGGCTGGCAAGACAGTCGTTGTCATTACACACCACTTGCACCTCATGCCCGGCTATGCGGAACGCGTTGTGGTCATGGGCAAGGGTGCCATCTTGCTCGACGGCCCCATACGCGAGGTGTATCGACGCACAGACGTGCTTGGCAAAACGTTTCTGACTCCGCCTCAGATCGTGCAGCTGGCGGCACACATTGAGGCACGCGAAGGAATCACCTTGCCCATTCTCACCCCAGAGGAGCTCGTCGAGTGCATAAGGGCCGCAGGAGCCAGCGCATGACCTGGAAGCCCCTCGGCGCGACCCGCGCATCTCTTTGGCAGGGACTTGATGCGCGCACGAAACTGGTGTTTCTCATGGCCGTCACGTACCTTGCTCTGCTGTGGGAGGATCCTGTTTGCACTGGTGCACTGGTCGCGGTCGTCGTGGCACTATCTCTCGGTGCCGGGATTGACACGGCATTCTTGCGCCGCGTAATGCGCTTCACCTGGCCGCTCCTCGTCCTTGTCTTGCTGAGTCATGGGCTATGGAACAGCACTATGGGCCACACGATCTTGTGGAGGGCGCCCGCAAGTTGGTGGGGTATTGGCGGACGGGTGGAAATCATCACGGAGGGCCTGCTATACGGCCTGGTAGTCGTGTTCCGTACGCTGACGCTGATTCTTGTGACCCCGTTGACAATCCTGACAACAGACATCAACTCGCTGGTCGTCGGCCTCGTGCGCATGTGTGTTCCGTACAAGGTTGCGTTCGTGCTCTCTGCCACCCTGCGGTTTGTGCCTTTACTCGTGAATGAGGTAAACAACATTATCGAAGCACAGCGCTTGCGCGGTCTCGCTCTTGAAAAGATGAACATTCCCCAACGCCTGCGCATCTACTCACGAATCGCAGTGCCACTCATCCTGGGCGCAATGGTACGCTCACAACAGATTGAGGTCGCGCTTGCCTCCAGGGCCTTCTCGGGAACCCCTGAGCGCACCTACGTGCATGAGTCGGTCTTGCGCCGGGCTGATGTGGCACTGATCGCGCTTTGCGCGATCGTGAGCCTCGCTGCAACGTGGCTCAGGCTGACCGGAGTATTGGGCGGTTTCCGCGCGCTCCCATACTAGTGCCAGACCGATATCCCTGCGCCTAGTGGCTACTTGCCCATCGATTAGAAGGAGGCCAGCGGGTCTTGCGCCCGAGAACCGCCGGCAAGACGAAAAGTGTTAGCGCTCTTGATCAGTTCCAGACGCGCTTACGCACCATCGCACAGGCATCGTGGACAACGGCAATGCCATGACGCTGGCAATACTCAATTGCCTTATCCGATTCTGACCCGGGCTGCATCCACACACGCGCAATGCTCAGTTCGGCGCATTGCTGCACGACCTGCTCAGTCACTGCGGGTGGTACAACCGTGTCAACCACCGCCGGCTTCTCGGGCAGATCGCCCAGGGTGCGGTACAGAGCTTGCCCTTCAATCGTGCCACCGCTGCGATTCACCCCGTAAACTGTGTACCCGGCGTCACGCAGGCTACAGAAAATCTTGTACCCGTACTTTTCTGGATCCGTGGATGCTCCGACCACTGCCCATACGCGCCGGTCAATAAACTCTCTGATTAGCTCTTCCATCTCCTCCCTCAACTGTGCCTTGCACGTACTGGACGCCCGGCCCGCGCTAGCTGAGCCGCCAAGCGCTCATGTGTGCGCCTGCTCAATACGCTACTGGGCGCCTTATCTCAATGGTCTCGGTCACCACCTGAACCAGCCCCGTGCGAACCAGAATGGCGAAAGCTAGGTGCAGCACGACGGTAATCAACCACCACAGCGCCAGGCTGACGACTAGCAACAGGACCAGCAGTAAGATCGACAAGAGCCCTGGCACCAGGTGGCCCCATCTTGCCAAAATGGCAAGGGCGCGCCTGATAAGCACTTTCTCGACGCTGGCCTTGGCTCGGCTCTGGAGGACGGACACCTCCGATAGCACCGTCGAAGTCACAATCTCATTTGCGAGATCGGAAGCCGTGCCATCTACCCACTGGTGGACTTGGGCGAGATCCTGGAC
>DIVN01000251.1 GCA_002435875.1 Anaerolineales bacterium UBA6131 | reverse complement strand
TGTGTGCGCAGTGCGCGATCGCCGTGTTTGGCCGGACAAAGGGCCCGTTTGAGGTATCGCTCTGCCAGCGCGTCAAATGGATCCCCCGACTCAGCAGTGGGCATGTCTGCCCAACGGCTACCCGTACATAGGTCATCGCCGACTACCTGGCCCCCCAGCTCGTCAATCAAGCTCGAAATTCCAGGCTCATCGAGCATCGCCCCGGCCAGGAACAGACGTCCGCTCTCCCTTGTAGCCGCCCCCTTGTAGGCCCGGCTCATCAGACCCTTCAACGCGGCAATATGCTCTTCTACAGGCATCAGCGCCGCCGATAGCAACATCAGCCAGATCTCTTCTGCCGTCCACTTCTGAGGTTCAGCGTAGATTTCGCGCAGGACCTCACGCTGCTGGTTGTACAGCCTGATACTGTCCCACAACGCCTCTTCGCTTACCGGGCTGCCCAATTCTCCCAAGCGAGCGGCCATCTGCTCCAGTCCTTCTGACAGGTATTGATGTGCACCTGCAGCAGTAGTTGCCGTAGGCACGGACAATGGGAGGACCGGCATGCTGGGAAAGGAGATCTGCCAAATGTCGGTCAGACATTGCACAGTGTCGCAGGTGTGGGGAAACACAGCCCCGTGCAAGAAGCCGAGCTCGCCGTTTTGCGTGCGCTGGGTAACGCCTCGTGCCAGAGCACAGCAAAACGTCGGCAGGAGAGCACCGGCCGTCCCCACACCAGAGCTGAAAGCGAGCAAGCGCACCGGCACAAAGCCAGCGGCGTGCAGGATCTCCAGAGGTGCATAGCTGCACAGACAGCCAATAGCCCGCCGCCCAGGAAAGAACCCCTCCCAGCCGGCATAGTTCTGCTGCACAAGACGGCGGAGTGCGTCGAATTCCCAGACCCGAGGCATCGCGCTCACGCGGTTCCCTGCATCACAATAGCCGCACAATTGCAGCAGTCTCTGGGGGACAGCCTCGCGCTATGCGTAGACCATGCATCTCAGCAAAGTCGCAAGCACAATCGCCCAGACACAGCACTTGGCCATGGCCACTTGGCATCACTTTGGCATGTCCCATGATCACATCCAGACGCCGCCAAACACCACGGTATTGAAAGTGCATTCTCCGCCAAGGATCATCTTTGATCGCTACGAAAGCGCGATACAAGGACCAGTTGCATCCGCTACACGAGTCGTTCACATGTTCGTAGACGTTGCGATACCGAAAGAAGCCAGGATAGTCGAAGGCAAAGCTCCGTTTGGCTGTGTGCACATCCAAACCAACCGTGTCGATCTGCTGTCTGATAGGAATGTGTGGCGCATGGTTTGCCTCGAACCCCATCAGCTGCAGGCACACGTTGTCTACCTCAATCATGTCCGTGCCGGCCACCAGGAGACCCATCGGCGTTGGCCTGCCATATCTCCACGGGCCGTTGCCCTCCAGTGCGACGATGCCATCGACAATCGTCAGAGCCGGCTGCACTACGTCAGCGAGCGCCTGGATGCACCGATCCAGGCCCAGGCGATGAAACCGTCGCTTGTCAACCGGATGCAAGAGGCCTTTCTGGTTCTTCATGCCCAGGGTCACGCCGGTCTGAATGTGCGTCTTCATCTTCGCCACGTTGATATACTCATGGCTCTGCAGTAGATCAGGCAAACGCAGGCGGCCCAGGTGCCATGTTGCCTCGTAGCGCTCCTCTACGTCTAGATCAACCAGATTCGCACCCCAGCGTTGCGCCACGGGCTGGTATCCATTCTTCACCAGTGCAGTTGCAGCCGAGCGGCCCACCACGCACCCCTCGCCAATCACCGCTGAGCATCCTGGGCACTGGGCTAGCAACGCATCCACGACCGCCGGGTCCGTGTAAAGCCCCTGACCGGGTGGCCCGGAGTCGGGCACATTGGGCTTGATGAACAGCGCCTTGTCTCGAGGTCGGTAGTCGATCATCTCGAGCAGCTCCGCCATGCTGGCTTCCACACTGTCGATCGTGCTCTGTACTATTCCAACAACCATCGACTACACCTGGAAGCAGCCCCTAGCTTTCGCGAAGGCAGGCGAGAATGAGATTGCTCGCGCTAAAGTGGCCCAACGTCAGGGCCGTTAGGAGAGGTTCTCGGCCTAGCAAGCGTATCTTGATAGCTGCTACATCCAAGCCATGCTGGTGCAGGTTTCTGGCTGTATCGCGCAAGTCATCGAGATAGGTTGCCTTCTGTAAGAGATGCATGGTAGCGTTCGTCCGCACGGTGCCACTCCCAGGAAACATTGTGGCCGGGTTGAGTGCCGCTAGCAGTTTGAGCGACTCGATCATCTGGGGGATGTCGTAATCGGGTCGAGCAGCCCGATCCTTCCCGCCAATGTAGGCGTCACCCGAGAACAACCATCCCTGATCCGGTTCGTACAGGCAGATGTGGTCTGCGCTGTGCCCCGGGGTCTCGACAACTCGAAAGGAGTAACGCTCAGTGGCTACGCTGGTGCCGATGGCCTGCGCTATCGATGGTTGCGGCCATCCCCAGAAAAAGCGGCGGTACATCTGCAGGGCGAGGAGCTGCGGTCTCGCCAGCACTCCTACGGCCAGTCGGTGGGCAAGGATTGTGCATCGTCTGGCACGCTGTATTTCCGCATTGCCACCGATGTGGTCCTCGTGGCTATGGGTATTGACGATCAGTGTGACAGGGAGGGCAGCGAGGCATGCGCCAAGCGCAGCAGACGTGTACGCGCAGCCGCTGTCGATGAGCAAGCCATCGACCCAGTAGGCAGCCGTATGGTAAGCCACCCGGCCCATGATGTCGCGGGCAAGGCGTATCCGCATGACGGGACCCTGCTGCTCGATTGTCAGCATCAAACCACTCCGTCCCAATTCGGCTATGCCTGTGCGCTGCCCAACGAGGCAAACCTACGCCAGAGAAGAACCAGACCCGCTGCTAGATCTTGCTCCCCGCCCCCACCGACTTGAGCTGCTTGATGAGCTCCGGAATTACGGTATAGAGATCACCGACAATCCCCACGTCGGCAATCTGGAAGATCGGCGCCCCGGGGTCCTTGTTGATGGCCACGATAAACTTGGATTCCTTCATCCCAGCCTGGTGCTGAATGGCACCCGATACACCGCAAGCCACGTACAGATCGGGACGAACAGTCTTGCCGGTTTGTCCAACCTGGTGTTCATGGGCAATCCAGCCCGCATCCACGGCCGCACGGGACGAGCCGACTTCGCCACCCAGGGCCTCTGCCAGCTGCTCGACGACTTGAAAGCCATCAGGGCCACCCAGCCCACGACCACCGGTCACGATGATCTTGGCTGACTCCAGATCAACGCGCCGTCGAGTCTCTTTCACCACCTCAGCGATTGTGACCTGCAAGTCCGTGTCCTCAAGCTCCACAGGTATCGGCTCTACCACACCTTCACGATTGGGATCCGGATGCGGAGCCGTCATCACCCCCGGACGAACAGTGGACATCTGCGGCCGATGATGAGGGCACACAATGGTCGCCATGATATTCCCGCCAAAGGCCGGCCGAGTCTGCAGCAGGAGGCGCTCGCTTTCATCGATATCCAGACCAGTGCAATCGGCCGTAAGACCTGTGTAAATGCGCTGCGAGATTCGCGGTGCCAGATCGCGGCCTGCGGTGGTCGCACCAAAGAGGACTACCTCCGGCTTTTTCTCCTGTATCAAGTCCGAAAGCACTTTGGCGTATGTATCGGTGCGGTAGCGCTCAAGCAAAGGATGTTCGGCCACATAGACGACGTCTGCTCCATCAGCGATCAGTTCCTTTGCCAGTGCGCCCACGCCGCTCCCCAGCAAGACTGCTACCGCTTGTGCTCCAAGAGTATCGGCAAGCTGCCGCGCCTTGCCCATTAGCTGGTGCGACACCTTGGTGAGCGCGCCATCTCTCTGCTCGGCAAAAATCCAGACATTGCGATAATCCTGAACGCGCGCGCCCCCTGCAACCCGCACCCCAATGAACAGCGCCCCTTCTGGGCACTGATCAACGCAGGCACCGCAGTCCACGCAGCTCTCGTACACCTTCGCCTTGCCATCAACTACCTCAATGGCCCCAAACGGACAGGCAAACACGCAAGTTCCGCAGCCCGTACATTTCTCGAGATCAACCTTGAGTTCCATATCGTCCCCTCCTCAGCATCCAGATGGGTACAGGCAAAACACTATGCGGCCAACTTGGCAAGTTGTTTCTCGATCGCCGTTCCGAGCCGGCGGATTCCCTCCTCGATCATCTCTGGGCTCGCTGTGGCAAAGGTCAGCCGCAGCGCATTTCGACCGTCCGCCGGATTGGGAAAGAATGCTGTGCCAGGGATAAAGGCTACCTTCTCGGCCACAGCCTCTTTCATCAGGTCCATACAATCCGCCCCGCGGGGCAGAATGACCCACAAGAACAGCCCACCCTGTGGGTGTGTCCAGCTAACACTCGGGGGCAAGTACCGTTCCATGGCAGCAAGCATCA
>DIVN01000203.1 GCA_002435875.1 Anaerolineales bacterium UBA6131 | reverse complement strand
CTGCCCATGAACCAGCTAACCTTCATACTGAATCTGATCCACGGACTACCCTACCGGTACTGGCGCATCGGGACCAAGCTCGGTGGCAAGAAGAGTATCTGGGATCTGATGAAAGATGGCGCGTGTGTGGCTTTTGGCATGCCGCTTCTGGGGAATCTGTCGGATCTGTCCTACGATAAGGCGTCGAAAGAAGACCTGCGCGAATTGATCAAGCAACATTATCCAAGTACGCCGCAGAACGAAGGGCGAGATACTCAGCAGCTGTTCAACTTCGTCACGGTGCTGAAGGAGGGCGATCTGGTTTTTCCATCTGATGGGGAGAGCGTCCTAGGTATCGGCGAGGTGGCCGGCCCCTATTTCTATGCTCAGGACTCCGATGCACGGCACCGGAGGTTAGTGAGGTGGCTATCGCTAGAAGAGTGGAGCCTGCCAACGACGGAAGGGCTTCAAACGACGGTGCATGAGGTTTGGAAAAACACTGAGAACCTCATGGAGATCGAGCGCCGGCTGCTCTACGCCCCCAAGACCCCAGCGCCGGGGCAGGGGCCAACCCCGCGGCTTTCCGGCACTGCAGGCCGGATTCAGGCGGTGCTGGATCGCAAGGGGCAGGTTATCTTGTACGGGCCTCCCGGTACGGGCAAGACCCACTGGGCGATGTGGGCGGCATGCGAGCTCGCGTCGCTGTCTGCGTTCCGACGTGGCTTTGACCACCTTTCCGAAGAAGAGAAGAAGGTCGTACTTGGCGACATCGCCGGCGCCGAGGGCCTTGTGCGCATGTGCACGTTCCATCCTGCCTATGGGTACGAGGACTTTCTTGAGGGGTACAAGCCGGTGCCCAAGAAGGAGGAGCTGACCTTTGACCTGTTTCCCGGTGTGTTCAAGAGGCTTTGCCGGGACGCGCAGTCCGATCCGGAACGGAGCTATTACTTGATCATCGACGAAATCAATCGAGGCGATATCCCCAGGATTTTCGGCGAGCTACTTACCGTGCTGGAGAAGAACAAGCGGGCGATGGGGGTCCTGCTGCCACTCTCGGGACAGCAGCTTCAGGTCCCGCACAACGTGTACGTGATCGGCACGATGAACACATCCGACCGGTCGATCGCCCTGCTCGACACAGCCCTGCGGCGTCGCTTCGGCTTCGTCGAGCTGATGCCCGATAGCACGCTGCTGGGAGATGTGGTCATAGATGGGATTCCGCTTGGGCGCTGGCTGGATGCCCTAAACGAGCGTATCTGCCAACAGCTGGGCCGGGATGCCCGCAACCTGCAGATCGGCCACTCCTATCTGCTCGAGTCGGGCAAGCCAGTCACCGAGTTCGCCAAGTTCAGCCGGATCTTGCAGGACGACATAGTGCCGCTGCTCCAGGAGTACTGCTACGAGGACTATGAAGCGCTGGAGCGCATCGTTGGCAAGAGCCTGTTCGATCGCGGCGCGCAGTGCATTCGTCATGAGCTGTTCGAGCCAGGTCGAAAAGAGGACCTGCTTTCTGCTCTGCTGGAGCCCTGCCCTGACCTTGCCACCTCACGAGAGGTGGTGGCCTCCGAGCTTCAGGCGCCGGAAGAGGAGAAAGTTGACTCGGATGACCAGCAAGTGTGACCCACGGCCATCTATATGGACACCGTTTCAGTAGAGCTCAGAGAGTGGGGTGAGTGCGGGCCCGAGCCTGGGACGGCCCTCGCCGGTATCTCTCTGGGCGACAACGTCGCTGCCCGGGACACTGCGCAGCAGCTTACGAAGGCAGGCATGCTCGCGATCGACGAGCTCGCGCTGGGCATGCGCGTCCGTTCGTTCTCCTACGTTGGCAGCGTGCAGATGGGTCGTCTGCGCGTTACGGTGAGGCCCAAGCTCGAAGGTGCGCCTCTTCTGAACCTGGTGCGCTACGCCTACGGTCTGCGCAACCTGAAGCTCTTCTCTCAGTCGGCGTATGCGACAGGTACTGGAACCTTTCAGGACCTGCTTATCCATCAACTGGCCGCAGAGACGGCTGAACTGATCGCGCGGGGCCTCCACAGGCGATATGAGAGGCTGGAGCAGTCTCTGCCCAGCCCGCGGGGAAAGATCAACTTTGGTGAGTTTCTTAGGCAAACTGGCTCGGCACCCGCAACATTGCCGTGTGTTTACCATCCCCGAAGGGAGGATTGCCTGATTAACCAGGTACTGCTTGGGGGGCTCTATCTTGCAGCTGGTCTTACTCAGGACATGGAGCTGCGAACTCGCCTGCGTCGGCTCTCGTCCCATCTGGAGGCGAGCGCGTCGCCCGTCCGACCGGACCGCGAAACGCTGAAGCAGCTCGACCGCCAGTCAAGCCGCCTCACCTCCGCCTATGACCCGGCGCTTCAGCTCATTGGCCTTCTGGCGACCGCGCAAGGCATTGCGCTGGCCCCGGAACAGCCGTCCATCAAGCTGCGCGGCTTCCTGTTTGACATGAATCGCTTCTTCCAGGCACTTGTCTCGCGCTTCATCGGGCAGAACCTAGGCGGTTACTTGGTGCGAGACGACGCACATCTTCGGGAGATGATGCACTATCTTCCAGGTTATCAG
>DIVN01000013.1 GCA_002435875.1 Anaerolineales bacterium UBA6131 | reverse complement strand
GCTCACTGTGGGTAAACATCCACCGCTGTCCGATTGGCTTCTGTGACTCGTAGTCGCTCATCAGGTACGTCGGGCTCGTCTTCAAGCTCGCGTCCAGCGGCTCAAAGCCGGCCGGGATTGGGTCCTCCACCACGAGGTAATGCAGGTTGTTCGGGGCGATCAGCGTCAGCTTGACTTGCACTACCTCGCCGACACCGACCTCCGTGATGGGGCGCCCTGGCGCATCGAGCCGGTAGTACTCCCGCTGTACATAGATACCTCGGTTGATTGGCAGCACATCCTCGACCGGCAAGAAGTAGCGCAGGTGCATGGTGTAATACAGTTGTCCTTGGCCGCTCTGGGCTCCAAGCGTCCTGCGCTCAAGCAGCAGGCGGTTCAACTCATCCTTCAGCAGGTCCTGCATCTCCACCCGCAGGATTCGCGGTACGCCAACATTCTGGGCCGATACGCTGCCGTCACCCAGTGTTTGACCGTTCAGGCTGACCTGGTAGCTGTAGTCCCCCTGCAGCTCGCCAGTCTGTACCATCCAATCGGTTAGCGCCATGACCGACCAGGCGGTCTCTTGGGTGGTACCCCAGCGTCCTTCTTTGCGCGCAGCCATCAGCCAGCGCACCACGTTTGGCAGCAGCCCGTTCTCTGGATCGCTCTGCAGCAATGCCCGCAGCACGATGGCCGTTGTGCGCACATCGGTGCTCATCGAGCCCGGGTCGGCCTTCTGTTCCTCCCAATGAGCTCCGGTGGCACTCACGATCGCCGACGCTTCCAGCTCATTCGTCAGCGTCTGCAGGCGGGTCGGTTCAGACGCCGCCAGGTTGCGCAGGGTCATTAGCAGGAAGGCGCGGCCAAATTGCTGCAGCTCAGCGCGCCGGTCATACACAGCCACCGTGCGGCCCACATCACCCTCCTCGCGCTCAGACAGGACAAAGAGGATGAATGCGCGGATGTCCTGCGTCGTCGGGTACTTGTCCGTCGAGACATCAATAGCGTTGCGCAAGTACTCAGCGGCGCGGCTCATCACCCCATCATCTACGGCGAAGCCCGCCTCTGCTGCCTGATCTAGCCCCCACAGCACATAGGCCGAGATGGTCGGGTTGCTCGCCTCACTGAGCCACCATCCCCACCCGCCATCATAGTGCTGCTGCGCATAGATGCGCTGCAGGCCGATGCTGACGTACTGCGGCAGCCTGGCCTCCAGCTGCGGATCAGACATGCCCAGCTCTTTGAGAGCGCGGTAGGTCATCACGTTGGGCAAGAACCGGCTGACGGTCTGCTCGATACAGTCGTACGGATACTGCTCGAGGTAGCTCAGCCCGCTGCGCAAACCGGCCGCCAATGACGGGTCAAGCTGCACCGCCAGCTCACCCTGCGTCGCGTCCAGCATGTCGGGAAGGCGCACGGTCTCGGTGCGGCTTTCGCCGGCGGCCACCTGACCTGCCGTCGCCACGACCTCCGGCACGCTGTACTGATATACGGGCAGCGTCAGCTCCAGCGCGTCGCTGAGCGCGCCGGCCTGCGCACGCCAGACCAGCAGGACGGCAGGCGAGCCAGAGATGTTCGCTTGCCAGTCGACAGTGGCCGTGCCCCCTGCCGCAATCTGCACCTGCCTGACGCCACCTGTGAGCTCCGTGCCCGTTGCGCTGAGTGAAACCTCAGCATTGATCGCGCTATCGGTGTTGTTGTGCACAACGGCACCGAGCTGCACCTGATCACCCTGCACAAAGAAGCGTGGTGCGACCGAGCGCACCATCAGGTCTTTGTTGGTCACGATCTGTGCCGATCCTTCGCCCACCAGCGTGTCCGCGGTGATGCCTTTGGCACTGGCGCGCCAGGTGGTCAGGTTGTCGGGAAGGTCAAGCGTCACCTTGGCACGACCGTCACCGTCGGTGACAACCACTGGCTCCCAGAGCGCGGTGTCAAGGAATTGCCGGCGGATGGCATCCGAACCCCCTGCGCCTCCGTCGCCACCCTTGCCCGTGGGCGGTTGTGCACTCAGGCGATAGCGGTCTACCGAGATAGCCAGGCCACTGCCAGTGCGCACGCCCAGGCCGCGCTCGCGATAGAAGGCCTCCAGCAGGGCGCCCTCTCCGTTCTCACTCAGGGCCAGCACCGCTTCATCCACCACCTGGAAGGACACCTCGGTGGCCACGCCGCGTCCGGTGTGGTCAGTGGCGCGGACATCGAAAGTCGCCTTGCTTCCTGGTAGGTAGGCGATTGTCTTGTCAGGCGTTAGCTCAATCTTGAGCTCCTTTTCGGCGGTGGATACCTCAAGGTTGATGTAGCCAACCCGGTAGCTGGCTACCTTCTCGCCTCCGTCAGCCGCTTTGACGATGACCACGGATACGTAGACGTTGGGAGCGTACGCCGAGCGGATCGGCACCTCCAGCTGGTCGCTGTTCGTCTCTAGCTGAACCACGCGGTACTCAAAGATGTGACCCCTCTCAATGGTTAGCAGGGCCATCGCTGGCCCCTGGAATGGCGACGGTACCAGGATACGGGCTGTGTCGCCTGGCGTATAGGCCTTGCGGTCCGAGACCAACTCGAGGCGGTCGTTGTTCTCCTGGCTCCACGAGACGAATGATGCACTGCTGACCCACAGGTAGGCGGAGCTAGCTGCCACGTTCTCGCGACTGTCGCGTGCCGTTGCACGCACGCGGTAAGAACCACCCTCATTTGGCGTGAAGGCAGCCACGGCCTGGCCGATTGCGTCCGACTTGACCGTTGTCGTCACGATAGGCGTCTCACTGGCAATCCATTCCCAGTAGAAGCGGCCATCTTCAGCCTGCTTCTGCGCGTTGTACCACTCGATGCGCGAAAAGACGACGCTGCAGCTCACGTTAGGCACCATTGCCCCTGCCGGGTCGATCGTCACGATGTCGATCAGGCTCTTGTGTGCCACGCGTCCAAGATAATCCTGTGGAGCAACTCCGATGTAAAAGGCACCTTTGTGCACCACGGCACTGCTGCGCGCACTTACCTGTTGCTGATTCAGGTCTGTAACCGAGACCTCCACGGTGTAGAGCTGACTGTTCACGCGCTTGGAGATGTCCGATGGCAAGGTCAGCTCAAAGACGCCTTGCCCATCCGTCACACCCATGCCTTCGCTGACCAGCCCGCCACCAGAGGACTTCTTGTCCTCCGCAGCCAGGCTCAGGTCCGCGAACGAGAAGCGCGGCAGCTCGTCGCTATAGAAATGATGGTCCTGCGTGAACAGCCGCCAGGTGACCGCTGCGTCGGCAACAGGCCCGCCAAAGTAGTAGGTGGACCTCGCCGTAAGCTGAATACCGTCCCCCTGTACATACTCCGCTTTGTCGGTCGACACCTCGACGGCGAACTCCGGACGGCGATACTCAGCCACCTGGAACCCTGTGCTGTAGACGTGGTCGCCCAGCTCCGCATTGATGCGGTAGTAGCCCAGCGAAGCCTCCGATGACAGGGCGAATTCTCCGTTGAGCGTGCCCATCTCGTTCAGCGCCAGGCCCATGCGGTACACTTCCTTGCCCAGCTCGTCGTAGACCGCGATCGGCAGCTCCAGGCCCGCCGCCGGCAGGGAGTAGCTCCCGTCGTCGTCGGCGCGCAGCATGCCCTTGAAATACACCGTCTGTCCTGGCCGGTAGATGGGGCGGTCCGTGTACATGTGCGCGCGATAGGGCTCAATCCAAGGTTCGGCGCTGAGGCCAAACTCCC
>DIVN01000209.1 GCA_002435875.1 Anaerolineales bacterium UBA6131 | reverse complement strand
AAGACACTGAGTTCGTGGACGGCTTTGACATTCTCATGAATGCCAAGATCATCAAGACTGTGGATGAACTGGCATGTATCCGCGCTGCCGAAGTGCTGACCGAAGTGGGTTTCAAGGCTGCACTTGATGTGCTGAAACCTGGCGTCAAGGAGTGCGAGGTACTCGCAGCTGCCTGGGGAGCGATGACAGCCCTCGGCAGCGAATGGACCCAGTGTTCCAACATCGTGGCCTCAGGCCCTTATACAGCGCCCTACCGCCGATTCACATCCGATCGCATCATCCGCGAAGGCGATCCTGTCATCATTGACATCGGCGGTTGTTTCAACGGATACTGGGGAGACTTCACGCGTACCTACATCTGTGGCAACATGCGCCCCACGCCCGAGCAGATTGACCTCCACCAGCAGTGCTACGACGCGCTCTTCCGAGCATGCGATGCGGCCAGGGCTGGGAACACGAACTATGACTGCTACGTTGCTGCTCAACCCTGTGTTAGGCACAACCTGGGACATGGTGCAGGGCTCAATCCGTGGGAGCCTCCATACTTCAGCGTCAGTTCCAAGGAGAACCAAGTGGAGCTGCTGCCAAACATGGTTGCGAACTTCGAACCCTATGCTGGCAAGCCAGGCATCGGTGGTTTCCGCCTTGAGAACAATGTGATCATCAGGGATGGAGAGCCGGAGATCTTCACAACACTACCTTTTGATGAGAGGCTGTTGCGAGAAGTGCATCCCCTCGACAAAACGACCGGCCGCCATTACAGGTAGTCTGGGTCTCACGGCCCCAAGCATAATCTGGAGGAGGTTAGGGTGAAGGCTGCTGTCCTACATGCCCCTTACGATCTCAGGATTGAAGACCGCCCTGTGCCAACACCTGCCAACAGGTGGGTGACAATCTCCGTGGAGGCGGCTGGAATCTGCGGGACGGACGTTGCAGTGTACGAGGGCAAGTATGCCGCCAGCCTCCCACGCATCTTGGGGCACGAGTTCTGTGGTCGCGTCCTGGCGGTCGGAGGGGACGTCGACGGACTCGAGCCTGGGCAGCGGGTCATGGCCGAAGGATCCTGGTGCGTTGGTGGCGAGGCCCCGGATGACGGGACCTCGCACGATCCGTGTATGAGTCGCCTGGCCCTTGGGCGCACTGCCGATGGCTGCTTCTGCGAAGTGGTTGCCGTGCCATCATCGACCGTACATGCTATTCCCAACAGCATCAGGGCGACAGAGGCACAGTCGATAACGACTTTGGCCACTGCAGTCCGCGCTACACAGCGCGCCGGAGAACTAGTTAATAGACGTGTTGTGATCGTAGGCCCGGGGCATGCGGGACTCCTGCTTCTGCAGGTGTGCTTGGTGGCTGGGGTCCAGAGTGTCTCGGTTGTTGGCACCAGAGACAGCCGCCTGCACATCGCAAGAAAGTTGGGAGCGGAGTCTGTGTCGAACGTCCGCCTTGCCAGCCACGAAGATTGGCTGCAGGCCCCTGCACACAAGGAATTCGATGTTGCATTCGAGGCTTCGGGGACTGCTTCCGGACTCGCAGCGTGCTTTGAGCTTGCGCGCCGAGGCGGTCGAGTGGTGTCCTATGGCATCATCAATGGCACGCTTGATGAAGTCCCTGGTCAGGAGATCTACTCAAAAGAACTTACGATACTCGGATCCAGAGGGGCTGAGGGCTGTTATGGAGAGGCAATCGAGTTGTTGGCATCTGGCTCAGTCGCCGTAGATCCGTTGGTGACTCACGTTATTCCAATTGACCAGACGAAGGAAGGGTTCGCGATAGCGACACAACGGCTAGAAGATGCTCTCAGGATAGTCTTGGTACCTTGATGCGCGCAAGAAGAGGTGGGATTCACCGATACAACGTCGGCCTTCGCATGAGGGCGGGTTTTGACAGGTCATGTGTACTGGGCTAATCTTGAGAGAATCGCAGCCAAGAGGTGCAGATATGACAACCGAGAGTCACGAGCATGGGGCCTTTGTGGCATTTGAGCGAGTCGGCGATGACCAGAAGCTGTTCATGAAGGTTGCCCAGCAGATTGAACGGAGTATTCTGGAACATGATTTGAAACCCGGAGACATGTTGCCCCCAGAGCGCGTGATGACGCAGCAATTTGGTGTCAGTCGAACCGTTATCCGGGAGGCAATCAAGGCCCTTGAGCTACAGGGCTCGGTCGAAGTTCAGCACGGGCGGGGAGCGATTGTGTCTGGCGCCTCGGCAACCAACGTGTCCGACTCTTTCGTGCGTTACGTAAGGATTCAGGAAAGCTCCATATGGGCGCTGCATGAGTTGCGCACGATTCTCGAGACTGAGATTGCAGCGCTGGCGGCCGAGCGATGCACGGAAGAAGATATCCAGGAGATAGACGCGATCATCAAGAGGATGTCGGCCAAGACGTTCTCCCCTACCGAATACGTGGAGTTAGATTTGGACTTCCACCGAGCAATCGTTAAGGCGGCTCACAATCCGCTGTTCCCATTGGTCCTTGACCCCTTCATGACTCTTATGCGAGAGAGCCGTCGTCTCGGGGCATCCGTGGATGGCGCGCCCCAACGAACTATCCACGCGCACACGAATATTCTTGAGTGCATCAAGCGTCGAGACCCAGAGGCGGCACGAAATGCAATGAAAGAGCACTGCACTTTGGTCGCAGGATTCATCGAACAAGGGAGTTCCAAGAGTGCGCATCCCCCAAAGGCGGCGACTACAAAGCGGTCTCAGAGATCTGCGAGGCAGAAGAATGCACAATGACGCAGGCAGTTGTCTGGCCTACAGCCCTCACGATGTGGAAGAAGCAGCTCGAGCGGAGGACATACTGCGCATCGCAACCATTGGACATCGGTTTCCGGATGACTCGGTAGAGAGAGAGGCCTTGCGGGGTACCGGCATTGAGGTGCTCTTTCTCGGTGGACTCGCCAAAGACACTGCGTTGGAGCGGGCGGCTCAGGCTCACGCCGTGTTGATTGGCGTCAGTTTCAGCCTGAACGCAGATGACCTGAAGAGGCTCGAAAACTGTCGCGCGATCGTTCGTTACGGTGTCGGCGTGGACAACGTTGACGTGCGAGCCGCGCATTCTTTGGGCATTACGGTAAGCAATGTACCCGACTACGGAATTGAGGAGGTGGCCACCCACGCGCTAGCTTTGCTTCTACTTTTCGCAAGAGGCTTGGGCACTTGGGCAGAAGCCGTCAGGGCCGGCCAATGGGGATCCGCTCTACCGAAGGTTCGCCTCTCTCGGCTCAGTAACACAACACTCGGTATCATCGGAGCGGGGCGCATCGGGAGAGCGTTGCTGGTTCGCGCGCGTCCAATATGGGGACGCATTCTGGTGTTCGACCCGTGGGTGAGCGTCGACGAGATTGCCGCAATGGGGGCTGAAAAGGCATCCTTGGAGGACTTGCTGGCCGATAGCGACTTTGTGAGCATTCACGTTCCACTGAGCGATGACACCAAAGGCATGATCTCGCGGGAGCGTCTTCAGCTTCTGAAACGTGGCGCGGTGCTCGTGAATTGCAGCCGAGGAGATGTTGTTGACGAGAAGGCGCTGCAAGAATACATCGGGGGGGGCAAGATTGCTGGCGCAGGCCTGGATGTGTTTGCCAGCGAACCTCCCGAGCCGAATGGCATCGCCTCCTTGCCTCAGGTATGGCCTACACCACACGTTGCCTGGCTATCACAGGAGTCCATCCGGGACCTAAGGTACAAGGCTGCCGAAGAGGCGGGATGCATACTCCTGGGCAAAGGCCCCAGACACCCAATCAGTCCAGCGTGAAGCTCCCCAGAGCGCGATGCAGCAGTAACCACTTTGATACCGCGAATAGGCCTTGAAGAAGGAGTGATCTCGATGCCAGGAAAGAGAAAAAAAGACCCAGAGATCCGGGTACTACGAGACGGGCTGGAGAATCTGCTCGACAATGCAGAAGAGTATCGCGCAAGATTGGAGCGGGAACTCGAGGCTGCCCGCTCAGAACCAGAGCCCTATCT
>DIVN01000051.1 GCA_002435875.1 Anaerolineales bacterium UBA6131 | reverse complement strand
AAGGCATGGACAAGGTAAAAGATCTGGTATGTGGGATGTGGATTGATCCGGAGAAGGCGGCGGCCACCTCCGAATACATGGGCAAGACGTACTACTTTTGCGCCCGTGGCTGCAAGGTGTCCTTTGACAAGGATCCTGAGAAGTACATTCGAGCTGAGAAGTAGCCAACGGCAAGACGTGAATGGTCACATGCCGGCGCCCACTGGGCGCCGGTATGTTCGTTGGTCAGCGGGATTGGCTGGCCTGCTGAGGCCGTTGCAGGCATGGTCGGTGCGTGGCAGCCTGACAGGGCTGCAGCTCTGCTTTCTACCGCGCGGGTTGCTGTATCTTCTCCTGCCTGGCGCGCTCGCGCAGCTGGCTCCGCAACAAGGCGATATCTTTGGGTAGCAGCTGAGCAACCCCGAGGAAAAAGACCGCGCACAAGAGCCAGGTAGACACACAAATCCACAGGATAGCATCCTGCAAAGAATAGCGTACCGCGATCAGCCCGGCGATCAGAGGTGCGACGGCGGCACCCGCGCCCTCGATAAAGTATTGCACGGCAATAGCGGTGCTGCGCACCTCGGGCAGCGCAACGTCATATACCGTAGAGATGACGTTGGCTGACGCGAAGGGGATGAACAAGGCATCGATGCTCAGCAGGAGCATGAATAGACCTCGATTGGCCACGGGTACGCGAATTGCCAGGATTAGGAACAGCGCTCCCAGTACTACTCCGACCGTGGAAATCCACACCCGGCCTTTTGGCGTGCGCTTGAACAACCAGTCGCCAAGTGCTCCTCCCACAAAGTACCCGGCCGACAGCACCAGAACGGCCACGGCCATGGTGGTAAAGACCTCGCTGCCAGCATAGCCTCGCTCGGTCTCCAAATAACGGAAGAACCAGTAGGTTATCACATTCCAAGGAAAGACACCGAAGAAGCCCTGGATAAAGAGCAGAATGAGGCTCCGCTTGCGGAACAAGCCCAGCGCCGTCTTCCGGTCAAAGCGATGGATCCCAATCGTGTCAAGGCTGGAGAGCTCGGGCTCGCTTGCACCTCGCGGTCTGTCTTTGACAAAGAACCAGATGATTGCCGAAAGCATCACGCCGACGCTGCCGGTGATATAGTAGATCCCTCTCCAGCCCAGTGACTCACTCAGCATCAAGCCCAAGAGCATGCCAAGCATATAGCCAATCGGCTGGGCGAGTTGCAGCAGGCCATAGACTCTACCGCGCATCTCGGGACCAAAATAGTCCGAGACCAGGCTGAACAACCCCGGGTAGCTGGAGTCGTCGATTCCTGTCGTGGCCCTTGTGGCCAGGAAAGTACCATAATTCGGGGCAATTGCGCTCAGCCACGTGGTCGAGCCCCAAATCAGCGAGGCAATCGCCAGGAGTTTGTTTCGAGCGTACCGGTCGTAAAGGTAGCCCCAGACTGGGTAAAGAAAGGAGTTCACCAGCAGCGCACCACTGACCACCGCGCCCATCTGCGCTTCATTGATGGAGAACGTCTCCATGATCTTGGAGGTTAGTGGGCCGATCAGAAGCTTGTCAGTCTGGTGCAGCAGCATAAAGGCGAAGAACACGGCAACCACGAACCAACGCGGTCTCTGTCGTGAGGTCATGTTTTCCTCCGGGCGGGGGGATGACGAGCACTTTTCACAGTATATCCTCGTGCCCCCAAGGTCTCAAAATCGGGCGCCTGGATGTGGATTCTCGGCAGATATCATCTGCCGAGGGGTGGTTTGACTGATTGCGGGTCTGCGCATATAGTAGTAAGTCGGTCGCGCGTTTCTCTGCGCGGCAAAAGGCATACTGAGCGACGGCATGACAATGCAGCGTCCGGGGTCTGTGTACCCGGACATCGTGGACCCAGTGGGTGTCGCTACGAAAGAGTCGCATGAACCGCTGACAAGGCATGGCGGGCCTGCGTCTTTTTTTGTTGCAGTCTCACACGCCTTGAGCAGCATTCGATACCGAAAAGGAGCAGGCATGGCCAAGAAGGAAGCGAATGGGCAGGAGACTGGGGTCGTCCGCGGCCTGGGAGACGTGGTTGCAGCGAGCAGCCGGCTGGGCAATGTCGATGGCATTGCAGGCAAGCTGTGGTACTGTGGTTTCGATGCCGTCGAGCTAGCGCAAAGAGGTACCTACGAGGAGACGCTCTACCTGCTGCTTTACGGTGAGCTACCGACGGCGCGCCAGATGGATGGTCTGGTCGGCGAGATGACCCGTTGCCGCCGTATGAGTCCGGCGATGGAGCAGCTTCTGCGATGCCTGCCGGGTGCTCCGACGCCTATGGAGGCTCTGCGCACCGCCGTCTCTGCGCTATCTGCTACTGACCCGAGCCCTTTGGACAAGTCCAAGGAGGCCAATGTGCGTCGGGCAGTGCGCATCGTATCACAGCTGCCTACGCTAATGGCCGCACATTGGCGCCTGCGGCAGGGCGAAAAGCCTGTTGAGCCACGCGACGATCTGGGCCATGCAGCTAACCTCTACTACATGTTTCATGCCCGTATGCCCAGCGGTGTCGAAGCACGGGTGCTGGATATGTGTCTGATCCTGATGGCCGAGCATGAGTTGAATGCCTCGACGTTTGCTGTCCGCGTCGTTTGCTCGACCCTTTCCGACATATATGCCGCGCTTACTGCGGGAATTGGCGCCCTCAACGGGCCACTGCACGGCGCAGCGAACACCGAAGTAATGAAGATGCTGTTGGAAGTGGACCAGGCCGGGAGCACGGAAGACTATGTACAGGGGGCACTGGCCGCCAAGAAGCGCATCATGGGTTTCGGCCACCGCGTCTACAAGACCTGGGATCCCCGCGCCACGTTCCTACGTCAGGTCTTGGCCGATCTTGGTGGTCAGTTGCCGGGGGCGCACTGGCACCGTCTTGCCGATGAGGTGCAGAGCACCGTCTTCCGCCACAAACAACTCTATCCCAATGTGGACTTTTACGCGGCGCCCGCGCTCTACGGCCTAGGCTTCCCCATGGAGATGTTCACGGCCATCTTCGCCTGTGCGCGTTCGGCCGGCTGGAGCGCTCATGTCTTGGAGCAGTACGACGATAATCGCCTGATCCGGCCGACGACCGATTACGTCGGCTCGATCAATCGCATGTACGTACCGATCGGTGAACGCCGGGCTTAGGCTGGGGGCCAGGTGCCCTGGCTGAGCACTTGCGCCAGATTATTGATCTGCGAGCTGTGAACGATTGCTAGAATCTCGTCGGCGGCCTGCAATATCACGTCACCATGCGGGATCAGCAGCTCGCCTTTGCGTATGATGGCAGCAATATAGCTTTCTCTGGGTAAGGGCAGCTCCCGCAGGGGCTTGCCCACAACGGCCGCTGTGGGGTCCACCTTCTCTTCCACGAGCGAGAACTGGCCCCGCCGCAGCTTGAGCAAGGTCATCATGTCGCCCAAGGACATCTCTTCGGCGATCATGTGGGCCATGAGATCGGCCTGATCGAGCGCGGCATCGACGCCCATCTCCGCCGTGAATAGCCAGGCATTCTTGGGGTTGTTTACGCGGGCGATGATGCGAGGAACGCCGAACTCGAAGCGGGCCAGACTGCAAGCAACCAGATTCGTCTCGTCGTTCCCGGTGACCGCCGCCAGGACTTGGCATTGACGGACGCCGGCCCCCTCCAGTACATTGGGGTCCGTGCCGCTTCCGGTAATCAGCATCTCTGCAGGCAGCTCCCCGGCCAGTTTCTCCACCGCCGGCCTTCGCCACTCAATCACTCTCACTCGATAGCTCTGCTGCGCGAGTAAAGAGGCCAGATGCGAACCAACCTTGCCTCCACCGATGATCAGTACTGTCGTGGTCATTGTTGTTCCTCCTCAGCGCAGTGCGAGCAGCTCGTGCAAGCGCCCCATCGATGTCGCGCGCACGGCCACGAACAAGACATCACTGTGCTCGAACAGTGTGTTCTCGGCCGGCAAGAAGGTCTCGCCGCGGCGTTCGATGCTGATGACACTAACCTCCGCAGGCACCGTAAGCTCCTTGACCGAGCGCCCGATCAACAACTGCGGCAGGTCTGCCTTGACTACTTGCACTTCGGAACCCAGGCTAAACATCGTGTCCAGTTCACCCGTGACCAGCATGTCAGCGATGCTGTGGATGCCCCAGGTCACTTGGTCAATCGTCAACACTCCCAGACGGCGATAGGTTTCCGACTTGCGTGGATCGTAGACCCGTGCAACGACCTTTGGCACCTGAAAGACCTGGCTCGCCATGCGGGCGGCCACAACGTTGATCTCGTCGCTCGGCGTCACAGCGGCAAACCCATCCGACCGCTCTATGCCTGCCCTCACCAGAACACCTCGGTCGAACCCTATTCCAATCACGGTCTGGCCCTTGAACGACGACCCGAGGCGCTCCAGTCTCTCTGGGTCTGGGTCGACCACGCAGATGGCATGTCCAAGCAGGCTCAGCTCCCGGGCCAGACCCGATCCCACCCTTCCACATCCTACAATTACGATTCTCATGCTTCCCCCTCTGAATCATGGAGATACACTGCACTGAGCACTCCCATGTGCCACCGGCAGAGTCGCACGTTTCCACTCTGCTCCTGCCACTTTGCCGACCTCCCTACTTCGGCCCCACCTCGAGGGTTGGCGCTGCGCCTGACACACCGCTTGAGCGCTTGGCTCTACGGCTTGCGTTCCATTTGCGTAGCTCATCGAGCAGCAGTAGCGCAGGCGTCCACGCAAGCAGGAACAGCCAGTTGCGCAGTGGAAAAGACGCCGTTCCGACAAAGGACTGGAAGAGCGGCACATACACGATAGCAGCAATGAGTGCCAGCTCACTGGCAATGCCAACCCAGATCAATCGGTTGCTGTACCAGCCAGCACGCCAGCTTGGCGTCCGCTCCGTACGCTGAGCGAAAACATTTCCGATCTGCGTGGTCACCACGGCAGCCAGCGCCATGGCCGTGGCCGAACGGTAGAGCGGCCCCTCGCTGGGCAGGTCCATCCATTTCCCCCAGTAGCCGTTGGTCCAGTACTGGAAGTAGAAGGCAGCCATGGCCGCCAGTGATTGCAGAGGCCCTAGCCACAGATATGCTCGTGAGAGAAGATCGCTCGTGACCACATGCTCCGTTAGTTTTCGTGGCGGGCGATCCATAACATCCGGCTCGGGAGGCTCAGCACCAAGTGCGAGCGCCGGTACCATGTCGGTCCCCAGGTCTACGGACAAGACGTGCATCACGTTGAGTGCCAACGGGATGCGACCCGCTGTGAGTGCAAACAGGATAAAGGGCACGGCCTCTGGAGCGTTGCTGGTGAAGATGTAGGTCGAGAACTTCTTGATGTTGGCGTATACGGCACGACCTTCTTCGACAGCTCCAACGATCGAAGCGAAGTTGTCGTCCAGCAGCACCATGTCAGCGGCCTCTTTGGCGACATCCGTGCCCGACAGGCCCATGGCAACGCCGATGTCGGCCTTACGCAGTGCCGGTGCGTCATTCACTCCG
>DIVN01000280.1 GCA_002435875.1 Anaerolineales bacterium UBA6131 | reverse complement strand
TTGATTTGCAGCAAGCGAACGACGTTCTGCACGACGCTGGCTATGTCGACCTCGACGGCGACCAGGTGCGCGAGATGCCATCCGGAGAAGCCTCACTACGCTTTAGGCTCTTCGTGCCGTCCGATACGGAGCCCGGCGGCCGGACGGTGGAGCTACTCAGCGGCTGGTTGCGCCAGATCGGGGTCGAGCTGCAGCCACAATCACTGATCCCGGAGACACTGGCAAGTCTTGCCTGTCCAGTGTGCGACTTTGATCTGATTCTCGACAGTGTGCAAGGCGGTCCAGACCCCGCCATGCTCCTGGGACAACTCAGTACCGACCAAATTGCCTTGGGAAGAAACGCCACTGGCTACTCGAACCCAGAATTCGATTCCCTGTTCGCGCAACAGAGCACACTGCTCAACCACATGGCGCGCCGACTGGCCATCGGACAACTGCAGCGGCTGGTATTCGATGATCGCCCAACGATTGTCCTTTACTATGAATTGGCCCTGCAAGCATTCCGCAAAGACCGCTTTGCCAACTGGCTATTCATGCCCAATGGAACCCTCTCGCTGGCCAATCGGCAATCGCTCATGCAGGTGGAGGCGGTCCCTTGAGTAGGCTAGTCTGTCTGAAGACCAGGGAGCGTTGGTTGCCCGTATTGCTCATCCTCCTGTTGCTCTTGCTGGCTTCTTCGGGCCGCCTGCACGCGCAGCAGCCCGAGCGCGAATGGGTTCTCGACTCAACACTGCAGCTGCTGTTGTCGCTGCGCGACGAAGCTGCCCTGCCTCCACGTCTGCAGAGCATAGTGCGCTCGGAGAAGGCAGCGGTGGCCATTCTGTTTGCGCAGGCCTCTGCGCTTGGCGACGAGCGACTACTGCGAATGGAGCAGGAGCTCGGTATCGAGTTCGACCGCCAAGACGGTCGCCTGATTGAGCAAGGGCGCGTACGCGGAGCCTGGGCGCCGTGGAGCTCGCTGGCTGATCTCGCCAGGTGGCCCGGGGTGGAGAGGGTTGACTCGCTTTGGAAGCCGGCAGTCGCTCCGTGCCTGGACTTGAGCGTGCACGAGACGGGCGCCTGGGATTTATGGACGCTCACTGACCAGGGCGGTTGGCCCGTGACCGGGCGTGGGGTTACCATCGCCGTCTTTGACTATGGTGTGGATGTGTTTCACCCGGATTTCTGGCGCGTCGACGGCGGATCGTACCCCTGGCTGGACGTAAACGGCAACAGTGCGTTCGACGCGGGAGTCGATGCCGTCGATCTGGACCGTGACGGGTGGACAGCGCCGGGCGAGCTCCTCAACTTACTGGATAGCACATCTGACAGCGCAGACCCGGTGACGGCCACGGGAGACGGACGCTTCCATCCAGCCTGGGACTGGCTCTACAACGATGCAAACCGCAACGGGCAGCGCGACTATGGCTCTGGTGCAGGATACGGTGAACTGAACCCGACCTACGGCGAGCGCCTGTTCCATCTCGATGATACAAATCACAATGCGGTTGTGGATGTGGGTGAGAGCCTTTTGGCTCTCGGCACCAACAAGGTGGTCAAGTTTGTTGATGGCAGCGGACGTGAGTACGTGCGGGGGACCGACCTGATCGATACACCGGGCGACGTCGCGGAAGGCGGTCACGGGACACATGTCTGCAGCATCACCAGTGGCGGTGCTGCAGAGGGGCGCCGCTTTGCCGGCATGGCGCCGGACAGCAGTCTCCTGGTACACGAGTGGTTGACCACCCAAGGTGACAATGCATTCACGCAGTACACTGCCTGGGCGGCACAGAACGGTGCCGACGTCATGCTCTACGAGTACGGCAGCTGGGTCCAGGAATTCCTAGATGGCTCTTCCGCACTGGAACAGACCCTCAACACCTACGCCAATCAGGGCATCGTTCAGGTTGCTCCGGCCGGCAACCTGGGGCGCAGCCAGAAGCACGCGCATCTGTTGCTGAGCAGGACGAGACCAGAGGACGTGCGCCTGCTCGTACCGATGGCCTATGGCATCCGAGAGGCCTACCTGACCCTGCTATGGCAGGGCGCCGTCGATGCATTGAACCTGCGCCTGACAACACCCAATGGCGAGTCAGCGGTACTGCCACCTGCGCCGGCTGACATCACCCTGGCCGGCCACACCATCCGCATTCGAAGGGACCACTCGGTGCGCAATACCTCGCGCCTGGACCTGACGGTTCTCCGTCAAGGTTTGCCCATTGGTGACGGCGTATGGACCTTCCGGCTGCAAACGGACCAACTGCAGATCATCAATGTAAACGCCTACACATCGGACGAATTCGTGCAGTGGGAGGGCGGCATTGCCTTCCTTGACCGCGTGGATAGCATGTACACCGTCACCTCCCCCGGCACGGCAGACAGCGCCATAACCGTAGCCTCTTATGCCTCCCGCAGCACAGGTGGTGACACAGCAGGATCTTTGTCGCCCTTCAGTGGGCAAGGCCCACGCATAGACGGTGAGCCGGTCGTAGACCTTGCTGCGCCAGGTCACTATGACAACGTCGCTTGCGCAAGCTCGAAAGACTTGCCCGGAGCGCTTCTGGGCCAGTACAACTGGTTCGGAGGAACCAGTGCTTCGGCACCGCACGCAGCAGGGGCGGTGGCCCTGATGTTGCAGTACACTCCGGAGCTCAGCCCTGCACAGGTCAAGAGCCGCCTGCAGGCGACAGCGCGCAAGGACAGCTTCACGGGCAGTGTCTACAGCCAGGCCTGGGGTCACGGCAAGCTCGATGTCGCAGTCGCTTTGGGTGCGCCTGAGCGGCCTACGCCCACCCCGCGTGCCCGCGCCCTGATACCCGTCATCGTGCGTTGAGTTTGCGCAGGAGGCTATTCGGGCCTACAATGTAGGCAATCGTTCGAGGCGAAAGGAAAGGACCCCGTGGCAGATGCAGGCAGGGCCCAAAAAGCAATCGTACCCGTCGGCGGGCTGGGGACTCGTCTTCTACCGCTCACTAAAGTACTGCCCAAAGAGCTCCTCCCGATCGGAAGGCGTCCGATCATACAGTACGTTGTGGAGGAGATGCGCGCTGCGGGGTTCGAGAACATCTGTCTGATCACGGGACGGAAAAAGACCCTGATCCAGGAGCACTTTGACCACGACCCAGAGCTGATTCGGCACCTGCAAGACCTGGGACGCGACGAGATCCTGGCTGAGCTGGCCTATCTGGAATCGGGATTGAACCTTACCTACATCCGTCAAAGCGGTCCTCAGGGGCTGGCCGATGCGATCGGTTTAGCTGAAGACTATGTGGACGAGCAGCCATTTGTGGTGGCGCTGGGTGATTCGATCATTCTTGAGCCTGAGCCAGGCTCACTGTTGCGCCGTATGGTTGCTGTTCAGCAGGAGACGGGTGCGGCGGTGACAATCGCGGTCGAGGCCGTGGGTAGCGACGAGACGCGAGGACACACCATGGTCTGCCCAAGCCCTGTTGGTGCGGTGAGTGGTGATGCTTTCGCGGTCGCGGACTTGACCGA
>DIVN01000259.1 GCA_002435875.1 Anaerolineales bacterium UBA6131 | reverse complement strand
CACGCCGTAGAGCTGATCAGCGCCGAGTTGCGACGGAGTGGGAAGCATGTTTGGCCGATGCAACTGGACTATCTACTGTGGAACCGCGGGCAACAGCCGGCGTACAAGGCCAGGCCGCGGCACCGTGCGCGCACTACCTTCTACTAGGGAGTAGAGCGAAGCAATCGGGCAACTTGACATACGCTGAAGATAGGCTATACTAAGGGAGCCGGGCAGTTTTGGAGCGGGATAGCAGGCCGGCATTGGTGTTGTTCGGGACGTCCATGGTGGACTGCAGAATGCGCAAGGAGGTGCAACGGGCAATGGCAAGAATCATCGACATCGAAGGCATCGGCCCTCACTACAGGCAGGTGCTCAAGGAAAAGGCCTCGATCACCACCACCGAGCAGTTGCTTGAGGCTGCCGCCACGCCGAAGGGGCGCGAGGAGCTTGAGAGCAAGACCGGTATCGGTGGCAAACTGATCCTCGAATGGGCCAACCTGGCAGACCTGTTCCGCATCGTTGGGGTGGGAGAAGAGTACTCCGACCTGCTGGAAGAGGCGGGGGTGGACACGGTTGTTGAGCTGGCCAAGCGCAACGCCGAGAACCTGTTCGAGGCCATCAAGGAAGCCAACGACAAGAAGGCTCTGGTACGCCGTCTGCCCACTCAGAAGCAGGTGTCGGACTGGATCGCCCAAGCCAAGAAACTACCACGGGCGCTGACCTACTAGGTTGGCTGTTCGCAAATACTCAGGAGGACGAAAGACATGCCAAGTATTCTCGATCGTATTCTAGGGCGCAAGCCAGCGGAGAAGACTGCTGCTGAAGCTGCCAAAGTGACTGAAGAAGCAGCCGCCAAGCGGCGCGAAGAGCTGGCCGCCAAGCAGAAGGCTGCCGAAGATGCCCGTAAGGCCTTTGAGGCCGCCGAGGCCGCCCGCGTTGCCGCGCAGAAGGCTGCGCAGACCACAACTGGTGCTGCCGGCACGATCGGCGCCGCGGCTTCGGCCGCAGCCGCCGTTTTGACTGGCAAGGAGTACGTTGTCGTGAGTGGCGATTCGCTCTCCAAGATCGCGAAGGAGCAGCTCGGCGATGCCAAGCGCTGGCCGGAGATCTACGAGGCCAACAAGGCTGTGATCGGTGACAATCCGAACCTGATCAAGCCCGGCCAGAAGCTGCGACTCCCGTAACACCTTGAGGCCGCGTCCACGCGCCCTGCCCGGGCGGCTGCCGCGGCCATGAGTCAACCACACAGCAACAACACGCGGGCGGACGGTACCATAACGCGGTCGGCCCGCAAAGAAGTATGTCCTTTTTGGGCACAAGGCATCGTTTGACCGCCATGCGGTGATACGTACGCCAGGACAGGCCCCAGCCAAGCTGGGGCCTGTCTGCTTTGTTGCGCGAGCTACTCTGCGAACGCTGCCGCAATGCGCGCGACGTAGGCTGGCACGCTGAACTTGCGTTTGCAGCCCTCATAGCTCATGTAGCGGATCGTGCCAAAGACGCTGCGCTGCGGCCAAGGTCGATCGTGCACGCCACCGATACTCCAGGCGATGCCGGCATAACCATTGGGATCGCACCCGTCCAACGAGTAGCGGTCATTGAGTAGAATTGCCATCTGCATAGCCCGCTCAGGACTCTTGCTCCACTCCAGGATCTTTTTCGCCCAGTACATGCGCAGGTAGCCGTGCATCTTGCCGCGCCTGATCAGCTCCATTTGGGCGGCATTCCACAGGTCATCGTGGGTCTCGGCGGTGGTCAGCTGTTCATCCGTATAGAGGTATGGCCGGGGATCCGCGCGGTGATCGTTGAGCGTCTTTTGTGCCCAGGACGGAAGGGCGACAAAGGAATCGTATTCCTTGTTGTAGTAGCAGTAGTTGTCGGAAAGCTCGCGACGCACGATGAGCTCCTCAGGGAAAGCCGCCTGGTCTGCTTCGGGGACCGGGGCCGCGCGCACGGTCATAGCCACACGTTGTGCGGACAGCTGCCCAAAATGCAGGTACGGCGACAGATCGGACTGTCCCTGGCGGTTGGGGTCGTTGCGTGCGACATCGTACGCTGCCAGGCGCCGCTCAAGGAAAGTGCGCAAGGCACGAGCAGCCGCGGCCTCTCCAGGCGCAAGCCACGAGACAGGCGGCGGATCCTCATGCAGGCGCAGCCGTGCGCGCACCATTCCCCAGTCGGTGGGTGCCGCAGCGTTAGCGGCGAACGGGTGCTGCCGCAGCTCGGGAAACGGGTCCATGAACTCGGGCAAGAGGCGCTGCAACTTGGGCCGCAGCGTGCGCGCGCCGTACTCTTGCTTGGCGGAGGCAACCAAGCAGGGGATGATGTTGTGCGCATCCACCTCGTAGGCAGGGATGTTGATGCACAACAGCACGCCGCTCTTCCAGCGCCGTTTGAGGCGCAGGGGATCAAAGTCGGTCACCAGCTGCGCGATGCCCTGCTCGGCCAGCCAGGGCGGCAGCGCATCCTCGGGGTCGCCAAACAAGAGGTCAAAGCCGATGGAGCTGACCCGCAGCGCCTGCTCCACTTCCGCAAGGCCGCGCAACAGGAAATCATAGTGGCGCGCGGTGGCGCCCAGGAAGGCAGGGGCGAGACAGAAGACGACGTGCAAGGGGACCCGCGCCTGCAGGGCCAGGTCCTGGGCAAAGAGCAGCGCCCAGTTGTCCGAGGCGCGCTGGTCGCGGCTCATCCAATAGGCGACGGCGCCCTCACGCGCCACACCAGGGCTGAGCAGACGCATACGGCGGGAGCTAACGCCCCGGCCGCCAGAGGCCATGCCCGCGCTCACCGGGCCTTGGCCCCTGTGCGCGCGGCCAGGAGCTCTTCGATGCGCTGGAAGCTCGGCCCAAACCCGATCAGCACCTGGCCATCGAGGACGATCGTGGGGGTCATGTAGTGACCAACCAGCTTGTTGAGCTCGGCCAGGTATTGCGCATTGGCCGTCACATCGCGCTCCTCGAAAGCAACCCCCTGTTCGGCAAAGTAACTCTTTGCCGCATGGCAATCACCTCAAGTGGGTTGGGTGTAGATCAGCGCCGCGTTGGAACGGCTTTCTCTGCGCCAGCGTTTGCGCATGCGAGCCTCCTGGTGGATCGGTGAGTATCGCCTGGCCCGGCCAACGTATGCCAGGTCCGCCCCTGTACTGCGTCGCGGGCCTCCGCTCAGCCTGTCTCCTTTCGGTCGAGAGACGGATGGAAGGGTGACATGGCAGCCAGGGGGGCCCTTCTCCCGCTCGTCATTCTGAGGCCCGCAGGGCCGANNCGAAGACCACGGTCCTTACCCTGCCACTGGCAGGGCGAGGAATCTCGTCCTCACAAGCCCGAGCCCCCTGGCCACCTCCTGAGGTGGCTGGGACCAGGATTCTTGCCAGGCGACGCTTGCGTCAGCCTGTCGCTGTGGGTCTTCGCTCAGAGTACAATCACCTGGGTTGGGTCCCAATCAGCGCCAGGCGGGTGACAGGTTCATCTGCGCATCTTGCCAGTACGGCGCCCAGGCCAGCGCGGTGAGCTGTACGGTGATGGCCGACTTTTTCGGGCGGATAAGCACTGGAGTGAGGGCCTCTTCGCGCGGATCGGACCTTCGCTCGAGCTCGGACAGCTCGTCGGCCAGCTCGTTCTCCAGATCCTGGCGCTCTTGCTGCAAGCGGGTCAGCGCTTCCTTGGCGCGCGCGACGTCGCTTTGCTCGCGCGACGAGCGGCTGGCCGCGCGGGCGGCGGTGGCTGCTTTGGATACTGTGCTGCTGGTTAGGCGTCTGGTACCCAGCAATGCGCCAATCAGTGTCGAGCCAACGGACACCACCGTCTGAGTCTGCTGCTGTCGGGCCTGCGATGCCTCGCGCTCTACTTTCTCTTCCGCGCGGATGATCTGATCCTCGAGCTTGCGCATCCGAGCGGCATACTTGTCGCGCAGCTTGTCCTTGGCCTCGTCGCGGCCCTCGCGGATCGCCTGGCTGAGGCGGATACGAAAGTCGCGCTCGGTTTCGCCGGGCTGTGAGACCTGGCCCGAGCTGGGGCTCTCCAGCAGCTCAAGGGCCTGATTGCGATAGACCCAGTCGGTAAGCTCGCGTGACCAGGACGTATAGTTTTTGGCCTGGCTGGCCACCGCCGGCAGCGCGGCGTATACGGCCTCGCCGTGCTCTGCTTTTTCCAGTTCAGAGGCAGTCAGATCGACTAGCTCGGCCTGATTCCAGTCCACGGGGATGGCCTCGTCGGTGAGAGGAGCCACGTAAGCCAGGCTCTGTACCTCGTCCACCTGGGCCTTGCGATCAGAGTAGTGCACGCTGGCAGCGGCAAAGACGGTCGGCCGGTATGTCAGCTTGCTGCCACGCGTGCTCAGGCGGCGGGTGGGCAGATAGTAGAACGGTACGCCCGGAGGTAGGGTTGGCGGCTGGCTGGAGGTGTCCGCTGGCAGGTGCTGGTCCGCCCTAACGGTCCCCGCTGCAGATGCCGGCTTCGTTTCCGCTGCATACTCTGTCGGTGGTGTCAACTGCTTGATCTGGTCGCGGGTGAGCGGACCGCGCAGGTAGCTCATGGCCCAGCGCGTCTGGAACGTGACAGGTGCATCATCGTGCACATTGTTCATCAGGAAGACGCGGTTGCCCAGGCTGGACATGATCTGCTCGAGCGAGCGCCGGTCGAACGACATGCCGGTCGTGGCCGATGCACCTTCCAGGCCGTCGAGCAGGCGCGCTTTGTCACGCTCCGTCTGCAGGCGGCCGATGAACCAGGTGCCCGTATTGGAAAGCGCTTTGTAGTCCAGATCGACCGGGTTCTG
>DIVN01000018.1 GCA_002435875.1 Anaerolineales bacterium UBA6131 | reverse complement strand
GAATACGCAGGTTCCTGATGCCTTCTGTGCGCTTCAGTCCGAGGTGAGCAGGCTGCGCCAATAAAGCGCTATGCGGACTCTGCCAAGCGAGCTGCCAACGCTCGCCTGACTTCTTCATGGTCGCTCCACGGGTACTCGGTCGTCCCAAAACACATGGAGCGCTCATGCCCCTTGCCTGTGATCACCACCAGATCGCCAGGCNNGAGCGTGCTGTATGGCCTCTGCGATCGCTGCCGACCGGTCAGGCACGCGCACAAACTCCACGCCTTCACTTCCGCCTGCTCGCCGGCAACCCGCCGCGATCTCCTCGATAATCTCATCGACATCTTCTGTGCGCGGGTCCTCGGCCGTCAATACTACCCTGTCTGCCAGGCGACATGCTGTGTACCCCATCACAGGGCGCTTAGGGCGATCACGTAGGCCCGCACAGCCAAACACAACGGTTAGTTTGCCTGGCCTCAGCATCCGCAGGGTCTGCAGCGCCTTCTCCAGCGAATTGGGCGTGTGTGCGAAATCGATGATCACGGTGAAATCCTGGCCCATGCTGATCGATTCCATCCGTCCAGGCACACCCTGGACAGCCGCTACACCCCGTTGGATCGCCGAAGGGTCAACATCTTGTGCGGTGCACGCAGCAACTGCGGCAAGCACGTTGTAGACATTGAACAGCCCAAGCAACGGCGTCTCGACGTGCAGCTTTCCACCAGGGGTCGCGACATCGAAGCATGAGCCATGGGCGGTACTCTCTATGCCCAGCGCTCGGAAGCTGCTTGGCTGCTCAATGCCATACGAGCACCTGTGTGCGCGGCATACCGCCGCGAGATACGCATAGGATGGATCGTCGGCATTCAAGATGCAGGCTTTGCGGACTCCAGGCTTGACCTGCGACTCTGCAACCAACTTGAATAGGCGCCCTTTAGCAGCGCGGTATTCCTCGAATGTGCCGTGATAGTCCGTGTGCTCATGAGTGATGTTGGTCACCACTGCCACGTCATATTCGCAGGAGGTGACGCGGTGCTGGGCGAGTCCATGTGACGTGCTCTCGACGACAGCATATTGGCACCCCTTTTTCACCATCTCAGCAAGGAGGCGGTGCATCTCCATGGCATCAGGGGTGGTCGTGTGCAAACCCGTATCGCATTCATCACCGTCGATGGATGCGCTCACGGTGCTAACTGAGCCAACACGGCGGCCCGCAGCACGAAGAATCTCGCTGATCAAACGGACCGTGGTCGTCTTTCCGTCGGTGCCCGTCACACCNNACCACGCACATCTTGCGACCGGGATTACCGTACCACGCTGCAGCCAACCACGACAGCGCCTCACGCGCATGGTCAACCTGTACGTAGTTCACTGCGGGATCCGAGAGTGCCGAAAGTGGTCTCTCTCCGACAACCACACTGGCACCTTTCTCCACCGCCTGCTTGATGAACGCGTGCCCGTCCAGGTGCAATCCGGCAATGGCCACAAAGACATTGCCCGCCACCACCTGCCGTGAGTCGCAAACGATTCCTGAGATGTCGATATCCAGGAAGGGGAAAGAGTAGCCCTTCACAAGCCCCACNNCCCACCGGCATTGACTTGAGCAGTTCTGTCAGTTTCACCTGATGTTGTCACCACGTGCCACAGAATGCCGCAGCAGATTGCAGCCCCCTCGGGACAAGACGGCTCCCTCTAGACAAGACCAGGAATCCAGGAACTTCCCCACTGAAACCAGTTTGTGCTCAAGAAAATGATGTTGCATGCCAGGACGAGAAAGATGATCAGCAGGATCAGCCCACATCCGCAACCAACGCACGATGGGCCTCTCCCAAAGCCAAACTTATCCTGGAGCCAGTCGAACGCTACGTTTAGCATGAACAGCTCCAACAGCCCCTCAAGGCACCCCTGTCGTTTTTCCATCGCGTCTCCTTTTCACCGCGGGCATCATTTGCTTACACATCAGAGTATAAGCGTGCGAGCAGGCCCGTCAAGCAGCAAGCATGTTCGAGCAGCCCAGAGCGACTGGCGGCCACTTTCCCTACCGGCTGGGTGTGAGCGTCATCGCAGAGTGCTGCTGAGAGGCTGTAGCTCTGCTTGACAAGGGCTTACGGGCCCCTTATAATCGCAAGTGTTGCCGCAGCCGTGGACCGAGACAGGTTCGTTTCACATCCGCCTCCGCACAGAGCAGCTGGCAATGGAGTCTGTCGTGCGATGGTGCACGCCCACAACGGTCGCTCGCGCATAACCGCCAACAGCGATGGGGCAAGATAACTGGGGGTCCTGGATGTCAGCAATGATATCCTGATGGCCCCTTTTTTGGTCTGAGCGTTTGGTGCNNCAGAAGATCGTGGAACCCCACATTGTCGAAGGGCGATGGGTGCCTGGTGAGGAGATTGGCATCAGGATTGATCAGACCTTGACTCAAGACGCAACGGGGACCATGGCCTATCTTCAATTCGAGGCGATGGGCGTACCCCGTGTCAAAACCGAGTTGTCAGTCAGTTATGTCGATCACAACACCATTCAGATCGGTTTTGAGAACGCTGACGATCACAGATACCTGCAATCGGTGGCTGCCAAATACGGCATTGTCTACTCGCGTGCTGGTAACGGCATATGCCACCAGGTGCACCTGGAGCGCT
>DIVN01000253.1:1755-18573 GCA_002435875.1 Anaerolineales bacterium UBA6131 | reverse complement strand
TGCTGTGATCGTGTACTCCCATTTTGGCCGCCTGCCCACAGCGGGACCTTCGAGCACACTACTGCCTTTCGTTTAGGCCTTGCGTGGACGACGTGGTGCTCCCCGCCATGCCTTGACTTGTGCAATGGGCCTGCGCATAATGCCGTACGGCACAACAGGCATAGGCAGCTGCGGTGCCCTACTCATCCGCCTTATGATCCGATCGATCATTGCTCTTTCTGTACCACTGAATGATCACAGAGCAGAATCAGGGCAATCTGAAACGATGGTGGCACTCCATCTCAGCGCAGGTGCCACTGTGCACCAAAGGCTGAGAGCAGAACCAAGGGAGACTATTTTGACCACCGCCCGTGCCCCCGGCAAAGTCATCCTCTTTGGCGAGCATGCCGTTGTCTACGGCCGGCCAGCGATTGCTGTGCCGGTCGCCCAGGTGCGTGCCACTGCGATGTTGAACGATGCTTCGGTAGGCCACGGTTTGGTCATAGATGCCCCCGACCTTGGCTTGCGCCACCATGTAGGCGACAACACGGCACCGGAACACCCCGCATATGCCCTCGATGTCACCGTCCGGAATACCCTGGCCCGGCTTGGCGTCAAGCATATCCCGGATCTTATCCTCACTGTCTCTTCAACAATCCCCGTGGCATGTGGGCTCGGAAGCGGTGCGGCAATTGCCGCCGCACTCGTGCGCGTACTGAGCCATCACTTGGGCTCAAGCCTCTCGCCCGAAGACGTTTCGGCCCTCGTATACCAAACTGAGCTAATTCATCATGGGACGCCAAGCGGAATTGACAATACCGTGGTGTCCTATGAGCGGCCAGTCTATTTCGTGCGGGGGCAGCCAATCGAGCTGCTCCATGTCGGCCATCCGTTCTGGCTGGTCATCGGTGATACGGGTGCTGCCAGCCCCACGCGGATTGTGGTCGCCGATGTGCGCAGGCGTTTCCAGGAGCGTCCTGATTACTACAATGCCAGATTCGATGAGATAGGAGCCATAGCCCGGCAAGCTCGTCAGGCAATCGTCGATGGCCACACCGCTGCCCTGGGCCCCCTGATGACACAGAATCATCAACTCTTGCAGGACATCGACGTCTCATCTTCCCAGCTCGACGCACTGATCGAGGCTGCACTTGGCGCAGGTGCCCTCGGTGCCAAGCTGTGCGGCGCAGGCCGTGGTGGCAACATGGTCGCATTGGTAGAGCATAGACACAAGCAGGTCGTGGCTGACGCGCTGCTCCGAGCTGGGGCAGGGAATGTAATCGTAACCCGGGTGGCTGCCCCGCGCCGTCCGTTCAGCGAAAGCCCATCGACATGTTGATCGGCATTGATGCCAGCCGCGCCGCCTACTCGCAGCGCACAGGGACGGAGAACTATTCTCTCTTCCTGATTCGCCACATGTTACAGCTTGACAAGGCCAATCAGTACCGACTCTACTTCAGCCAGGCGCCGGCTGCCGATTTGTTTTCGCCAGCACCCAACGTGCAGATACGCCATATCCCCTTCCCGCGACTTTGGACTCATCTTCGTCTTTCTTTTGAGATGCTCGCCGTAGCGCCGGACGTGCTCTTCGTCCCGGCGCATGTGCTGCCAATCCTACATCCGCTGCGTAGTGTCGTGACTGTGCACGACCTGGGTTATCTGCACTTTCCCGAGGCCCACACCGCCTGGGACCGCTGGTACTTACAGTGGTCGACAGAACACAATGCGCGTTCAGCCGCGCACATTATTGCCGATTCAGAGGCCACCAAGCGTGATCTCGTCCAGCACTGCCATGTTCCCGAAAGCAAGATCAGCGTGGTCTATCCGGGGTATGACCCCAGCATTGCGCCAGTCTCGGACCTGGCGGTCCTGGATGCGGTGCGCAAGAGGTATGGACTCCCATCTGGTTATCTGATCTACGTCGGCACCCTACAGCCCCGCAAGAACCTGATCCGCTTGCTAGACGCTATGGCGATCCTGGCCCGCGATCACGATGCACACTTGGCAATTGCTGGCAAGAAGGGATGGCTTTACGAAGGGCTTTTTGCCCATGTTCGGAAGCTTGGGCTTGAGAACCGCATTACATTCACGGGTTATGTGCCGCAGGGTGATCTCCCTGCACTGATCTCCGGCGCTAATGCCTTCGTGCTGCCCAGCCTATACGAGGGCTTTGGCTTACCAGTGCTCGAGGCCATGGCCTGTGGCACCCCCGTAATCTGCTCCAACACCAGCTCGCTGCCCGAAGTGGTGGGTGATGCTGCCGTTCTGATCGATCCGTCCGACATTAGCCAGTTGGCCCAAGCCATCGCCAGCGTGCTAGAGTCACCGCACCTGCGCCAGGAGCTTCGTGGGCGGGGATTAGAGCGGGTCAAGCGCTTCTCATGGGCCGACTCCGCTGCTGCCATACTGAGGGTACTAGACTCAGCACCATGGGAGGCTTGAATGCCATGTAGCTGTACAGATGCCCCAGATTTATGTAGGGAGTTTGCAGCGGCACTTCGCATATGGTATAGTCCGGTCGAGGATAATCCGGGAGGACATGTCCGATGAGAAGATGGATAACGCTGGGCACCCTGTGTGCGATCTTTGCCTTGTCACTGATGCCCGCACGTGCCCAGGATCCGGTCACGCTGAATCGCCTGGAGTACTATGTCAATATACTTCAGGATGGTCGCCTCCAGGTCACGTATGCGCTCAGCTTCACCGAACGTGAGAGCGGCCGTGACCGCATCAGCGAGCTCCCTCCACTGGAATCACCGCACACGCTGATCGATGCGTTCGGTACTGGGCCACAGGGGGACTTTCAGGTCAACCTACAGCCCGGCACGGGCACGGTTTATGCCGCCGTGTTCAGCCAGTCCACCCGACAGGGTGGCCAATACACGATTACCATTCGCTACGAAGTTGACCGCTCGGTCTTTGATGCCACCACGATCGATGGAGAGGAGTACCGCGCCATAGGTTGGGCAACCGGTGCATGGTCTCTGCCTATCGACGTTCTCGCTGCTTCCTTCATCTTGCCCATCGAACTGCCTGCTAATGTAACTCAACCCGAGCAAGTTACTGACGTGCTCGTCAACCAGGCTGGCGTGAAAGTCGGAAACATTCAGACCTACGATCGCTGGATCTACTTCTCCACTCCTGATTCGGCGAGTGGCAAGAACTGGCTTTCGATCTATGTCGAGCAAAAGGACGCCCGCCCAGAAGACAAGATCGAGCCTCCGTTCTTCCTAAGAGCTTCCGTGATCCCCGTAACCAGGGATACCCCCATACCGATTCGCGTCACGCCCACACCCGGCAGCACACCGTCCAACGAAGCTCTGTCTCCTGCCGCTCTAGGTCTCCTGCTGTGCGTGGCTCTGACCGTGGTCTTGATGGTCGTTGTGATTGTCCTGGTGCTTCGGCGCCGCCGCCCCAAGACCCCAGTCTATCAGGCACCGGAAATCGAGATCGAGACGTTCGAGACTGCTGGAGTGGTACCAGATCTCAATGCCATTGAGACCGCTTTCTACATGGGCAACTCGGCGCGCACGGTTGCCTTGATCGTGATGGCCCTTGAGAGTCGTGGTGTCTTTACGGTGATCAACCGAAACCCGCTCCAGCTCGAATTGACGGACCCCAAAGCAAAACTTGCCACATACGAGCAAGCGCTGGTGGACGCGCTTGACGAAGATGGCACCATCGATCAGACCAAGATTCCCGCCATCCTTGATGCTGTGGCGGCGGCTGTGCAACCAAAAGTGTGGAATGCCGATCCACAGGCGACCAGAGATACCTATGAGAAGAAGATACGCTCCGCCTGGGAAGAGTTCGGTCGCGAACCCCAGCCAACCTCATGGGGTCCAAGCACTTGGGACCGGCCCTATGTGCCCTGGATCCTGGTAAGCGATCGCTACCGCCCACAAACAATGCCGGCCGGCACCAACGAAGCCCCAGGCCCTTCGCCACTAGCGCAGGCTGCTGAAGAGCTTATCTCACCCATAGAGCGTATGGCAAAAGACGTGAGCACCAGCATCGAGACAAGCATGGGCAAGTTGGCCTATGGATTGGAGGCTGGCACGGCACGTCTGCTTGGCCGCGAGGGGCCGCAAGAGGCAGGCTATGATGCCTGTCACAGTGCCTGCCATAGTGCCTGCCACAGCGCCTGCGTTCACGATGCATGCCATAGCGCTTGTGTGCACGATGCCTGCCATAGTGCGTGCCACAGCGCTTGCGTCTGCCACAGTGCTTGCCACAGCGCCTGCCATAGTGCCTGCGTAGGCAAGTTCTGATGCCAGCTGCGTATCCCGATTCGGATTCCACTGCAGCTATGCCTGACATGAACCACTCTAGCCCAGACAAGCAACCCCCACGGATACTTATACAGGACCTACAAGGATTCGTAAGCGACCTTGTTACACAGACCCGGGAGTACATCTACATCCGCCCTGAAGACGGACTTTTCATTCTGCGGCCCAATCGGATTCATCATCTGAACCGCACTGCAGTGGAGATGCTTTCCCTGCTATATGCACAAGGCCCCCTACCAGATGTCGACATGTTGATTCGCGACCTGGCGGCAAAATACCAGGTGGAAGAGGGTCAAATTCGCGGCGACATGGAGCAACTTCTCATCAGCGTTGCTGCGCTTCTCCGCGATGATGTATGTGGTGCTCCTTCCGTTCACCAGTCTCCATTCGGCAGCCATCGACGTGATCTACCCGTGCTTTCCGAGATTGCCGTGACCTATCGCTGCCAGAACAAGTGCGTGTTCTGCTATGCTGCGGCGCCCGCGCGCGGCAAGCAAGCTGCTGAGATGACCACGGCCGAAGTAAAGATCATAATCGACCGCATCTTCGACGAGGCGCATTGCCCCACAGTCTCCTTTACAGGCGGGGAGCCGACCTTGCGAGAGGACTTGCCAGAGTTGATCGCTTATGCCAAACACAAGGGCATGCGCGTGAACGTGATCACCAACGGCCTGCGCTGTGCGGACTCAGAATACGTGGCAGCCTTGCAGGCAGCCGGCTTGGACTCGGCACAAGTGAGCCTGGAGGGCCCGACGCCTGCTATCCATGACTCGATCGTTCAGCATCCGGGAGCGTTCGACCGGACTACGCGGGCCGTGCATATGCTTCGCGCCGCGGGAATACACACCCATACCAATACAACCATTTGTCAGGGCAACAAGCCCCACCTGCTTGAGCTGGTAGATTTCATTGCCGAGCACCTACACTCTGAGTACTTTTCCATGAACGTCATCATCAGCACGGGCACGGCCCTGCAGCACAGAGACCAGGACGTGAGCTACACCGAGGTCGCCCCTTTGATCGAACAAGTGCAGGAGAGGGCGAAGGAGAAAGGTACCAAGCTTGTCTGGTACTCGCCAATTCCGTACTGCATATTCAACCCGGTTGTGCATGACCTGGGCTCCAAGTCGTGCGCATGTGTAGATGGCCTGCTATCCGTTGGGCCAGACGGGGAGCTCTTGCCATGCTCCAGCTATGAGCGGGGGATTGGCAATTTGCTGAAGCATCCGTTTGCGGAGCTATGGTACACGAGACAGGCCCGCTACTGGCGCGAGAAGCGATTCATTCCACCAATGTGCAAGAAGTGCCCGATAAGCCATATCTGCTGTGGTGCGTGTCCCCTGTACTGGACCTCGCACGGGGGATTCGATGAGCTATCCGCCACTGCACCTGGCGCCAGCTGGCTCCAGACACTGGCTTGGAAGGTGGACCGTCGGTTGTGGGGCCGGGCCTTTGGTGTGGGGCTGGGCCAGGGCATAAGAAGGAGGCCAGATGGCCACAACGATGTCACTGGGTGACTTTTACCAGTGGGTTAGGGACAACCACAAACGTATCGCTGACATCTACCGCGAGACGGAAGAGATCCAGACGCGCTTCAACGACCTCTTCACGCAGCAACGCAAAGAACGCGACGCCATGATCCTCGAGCGCGTGCCTCAGCTATCAATGGATGCGGAGGCGGATCTGCCGGCCTCCTTGCGGTCACTGCTAGAAGAACGGGTGGAAGTAGAGCGGCTTGCCCTCCAAAACAAGATGGCTCAAATCGAACAGGGAATTGTCGAGAAGCAGCAAAAGGCCGACGGCCTGATTGAGGGCGCACGTACCCAGGTTGACCAGCTTCGCGCACAAAATCCCATACTCAATAGTCAGGAGGAAGAGCTCAAGGCGCGGGCAAAGGGTCTTGAGACCGAGCTTCAACAGATAGAACAGGATCTGAGCAGGCTGGGATGCTTTCCGCTCGGCTGGCTGCTGCATTTCTTCAAGCGCAGGAAGCTCCAACAGAACCGCAGGCACATTACTGACAACCTGGCATCCATTCAGCGCGGCATAGCTACCGTTCGGGAGACCTGGCGGAGTCAAAAACAAGAGCTTCAACAAGCGCAGTCAAACTTGAAGGGTCAATGGCAGGCCCTGACCGTCGAAATCTCACAGCTTCAGTCCCAACTCGACTACCTGAACGCCCATGTCGATGAGTTGAGCCAAAGCAATGCCGCTCATAGTCTCCTGGATAGCCTAACAGAGATGCCAGCTGACCTCGGCCCATGGCGGGCGCGCCTGGAACCGATGATCGAGGCTAACCTTAGCCAAACGCAGTACGAGACCGGGCTAAAGTCAGTGGCCGAACTGCTGGGTTTGCTGCGAGGGCTGGGTGAGGGAATGGAGCGCTTTGCTCGCAGCGTAGCCACTGTGTACGAGGAACAACGGCGCTACAAGCTTCCAGAGCTATCGGTAAGCGTCCCGAGCAGCGTCATCACCTTCCATTCTGTCTGGCCGGAATTCCAGCGGCAGGTGAAAGACGAAAAGTATCTTGGTGCACATCCGGCCGAGTTCGAGGTGCGCGTACGTGAATTCTTGCCCAGGAAGGTCAGCGAGAAGACCATACAGCAGATGTTCGATGATCTGGGCAAGTCTTTGACTCAGGCGACTCAAGCCTGGCACTAGCGGGCATAGGAGGGTATCTGTTCATGGGAAAAGCGGGGGCAACTGCAGCCGTTGTGGCATCGATTCCGTTTCTGATTCTGGGCATCATCTTCCTCATCGCTGGAAGGGGCGCGGTAGCCCTGGTCCTCCTCCTCGTTGGCGCAGGATTGCTGCTGGCAGGGGCCCTGCGCATGCGGCGCCTGGCTGAAGTGAGCCCTGAGGCGCTGGCTACGGGCACCATCGACTTGGCTCGCCGCCTCGGAGGTGAGGTGACTGTTGCTCAGGTCCAGGCGGAGTTCCGAATCCCCAGGCAGACCGCACTTCAGGCACTCGAGATGCTGCGAGGACGCGGCGACTGTCAGCGCGAACAGCGAAGCGATCGCGATGTGTACATCTTCAAGAGCGTGATGCCAGCCAAAGCTATCAAACGCTGCGCCTACTGTGGCGCAGAGTTCGCGGTCAAGAGTGCAATCCGAGAGTGTCCCAACTGCGGCGCGGCGCTGGAGATCACCAAGGAATAGACACGTTGATGCGAGTTCGCTGCCGACCCAGACCCTGGGCACTGCTGGCAGTCCTGGGGCTGGCAGCGTGCTGCTGCGTGACGGCAGCCTGCCGCAGCGGGCAGGCCATGCTTCGACAGCAGGCAACCCGGGACTCATCGGCTGCAAACGCGCCCACTGCAAAGCCACTCGTGCTGCTTGATACGGATGTCCAACTGGCCCGAGTCGCAGTCCCGCAGGCGGATCCGTATGCCTTGGCCAGACGCCTCGCAAACGCCTACCCACTGCCAGTACAGACACCGAGTTCCGCAGTGACCCCAGATGCTCAAGCGCACGGTGTCGGAGACAGTGAGCGCTTCTGGGTTATGAACCTGGACTCGGTTGAAAATTTCGCCGTTACTGCTACCCTGCGCCATGCCAGTCCGCACTTGTTCATGTGGGTCGAGGATGGCTTGAACACCGACGATAGCGGCCTACGAAGATCTCTCGACCATTTTGAGACAGTGCTCTACCCCATCCTAAATGACTACTTTGTGCCTGCTGGTCGGGCAGGCATGATATCCGAGGCACAGTATCACATCCTCAATGCTCGCTTCAGCGGCGCACTGGGCTATTTCACCGGCAACGACATGTTCCCGTCATGGCTCGTGCCGTTCAGCAACGAACGCAGGATGTTTTACATCAATCCGCAGACGGTAGCACCGGGCAGTACCTCCTATGACGGGACCCTGGTGCATGAATTTCAGCACATGCTGCACTGGGAAGCAGACCGTAACGAAGACTCCTGGCTCAACGAAGGCTTATCAGAACTGGCGATGCACCTGTGCGGTTACGACCGCCTGGGACGGGTGCAAGCCTTTGAGCGGAAGACAGATGTCCAGCTGACCAATTGGGAGATCTCTGACACCATCGAGCACTATGGCGCCAGCTTCTTGTTCCTGGCTTACTTTGCCGAGCGCTTTGGCCAAGAGGCTGTCCGCGAGCTAGTGAAAACCCCCCTGAACGGGATTGCCAGCTTTGATGCGGTGCTGCACGCACAAGATCCGTCGCAATCGTTCGAAGGCTTATTTGCGGATTGGACCGTTGCGAACTATGTCGACGGAAGGGTGAGCGACCTTGGGTCGCCATATGGCTACCAGAACCTGCAGGTGAGGGCAAATGCCGAGGCCTCATTGCCGAGTCCCACCAGTGAAGTCGAAGGCAGCGTGCACCAGTACGCAGCTGACTACATCGAGCTCGCACGGATGGACCATGGCCAGCGGCTGGAGTTTCGCGCCCCACTCACCACGTCGCTGATAGCCAATCAGCCGCACAGCGGGAGCTACTACTGGTGGTCAAATCGAGGCGACAACAGCAACATGACCCTCACCAGGTCTTTTGACCTGAGTGGACTTCAGTCAGCCACCCTGCAAGCATGGCTGTGGTACGACATCGAGGAGGGGTGGGACTTTGCCTATGTCGAAGCATCCTGTGACGATGGGCACAGCTGGCACCTCCTCACAAGCGATTACACGACACTAAGCAACCCCAGCGGCAACAGCTATGGTCCGGCGCTGACCGGAGGGTCAGGCTTGCGGGCGGATCCCCGACAAGAACAGGGCCCATCAGATGGTCCCCAGTGGGTCCTGCAGTCATTCGACCTGACACCATTCGTCGGCGGTGAGGTTCAGCTGCGCTTTGAGTACTTGACCGACGATTCAGTACACGGTGCTGGACTATGCATCGACGACATTGCCATACCCGAGCTAGAATTTCACGATGATGTCGAGGACGGTGTCGAATGTTGGAGCGCTGAAGGGTTCCTGCGCACGGACAACGTGGTGAGCCAGCGGTTCCTGGTGCAACTCGTACGGATGGCACCAGCCACTGACCACTCGGAAGTTCTTGAGCGAGTAACGGTGGAACGCATGATCCTGCAGCCAGCTCAGCATTCGTCCGGTATGGCCGGAGAACAGGGGGGCAGCCTGATCGCTCCAGCGGCGTCATCGAGGGAACGACTGGCCATTGTGGTCTCGGCAACTGCCGCCAGCTCAACGCTGCCTGCAGGCTACCGTCTATCCGTCACCCCCATTGAATAGTGGGGGCTGCTGCAGGTATTGACAAGCGCCGATGGCGCTGCTTCAAGAGGTGCCCAGCTCCACCCGGCTGAGGCTAGCCTGCGCCGCCACCGCCGCCACCGCCGCCTCCTCCACCACCGCCCCCACCTCCGCTGAATCCCCCGCCACCTGAGCCGCCTGGCGAGCTCGCCAGGGTGCTAGAAGTAGAATTCAGCATGCTGAACAGGCCATCGCTCATGCCCTGTAATGAGCCCAACATGCCATCGCTTGCCCCTTGTAGAGACGGCAAACCGCCACCGCCCTGCCCGGGTCCAAACGCTCCTCCCACCGGCTCGTCACCTGTGCCTACTGCGGGCCGGCCGTGAATCACAACCGGATGGTAAGGATGGTACCACGGCGGTGCCGGGGTATCCACTCGCGAGAACTTGGCGACCCAGTCGCGCTCCAAACCAAAAGCGATTGCATAGGGCAGATACTGGTCGAAAACCTCGGTGGCCTCAGACAGATCGGTGTGCTTCTCAATCTCTTTCAGGTAACGCCTGAAAGCCCGCCATTGTGCCGCCTCCATGGAGCCCCGAGTCGTCTTGCGCGGCATGGCATTGCCCACCATCAACAGGGCCAGGCCAGCCCCAAAGGCACCCAGCCCTGGGCAAAAGGCAGTGTCCGCATACTTGGACAAGAGCACGGCAGGCAGAACGGTCAGCACAATGCTGCCTGCCACCCCCAGGACCCCGAACAAGATGTATCGGTTTCTTGTAGATTCGGGGGAACGAGGAAAGTACCCAAGCTTAACGACCTCCTCGTACATCTTGTCACGGATCTTCGGTACAGCCTCGTAAAACTTGTTCCTCAGCTGCGACAGACGAATCGAGTGCTCCCCATGGCGAAACATGTTATTAAGCAGCGTCGTCTCAAAGGCACGCAGTCGGAGCTCCTTCTCCTTCTGCCGCTCAAAGACATAGTCCCTCCGTGTGCCAATGCCAAGGAAACCTCGCTCCTCCTGCTCTCGGATGACAACTACACCTCGGCGTCCCAAGTCGACGATAGTGGCCACGACATCCCTCATGTCCACCTTCTCGTCCAGTAAAGTACCCGCCAGGCCCGGCGACAACGCAGAAGGAGGGTCGGCACGATAGGCTGCCGGCATCTCTACCGGCAGGTCACGCCCGCGAACGAACCAGAGAAGATAGCTGCCCAGCAAACCCAGCAACGGAAGGAGCAAGCCCACCACGGCCAACACAAGGTTGACTGGCTGGCGATACCTAGTATTGTAGTCGAGCAGTCGATCCTCTTCACGTTGCCATGCTGCGGCCTGGCCGGAAACGACGCCGTGGGGAAACTGCACCCGCACTTCCATCTCCTCGCCCGCAGCAATATCCTGCGCCGAGAAGAGAACAGTAGAACCACTGCGAATTTCGACCTCAGCGTCGGTGAAGTAGGCCGCGGCCCGCACATCCTCAGCAGAGAGGCCAGCAGGCAGGCGGACCGTGACTCGCGATGAGCGCACGGGGAAGCTGCGATCGGCAAAGACGGCCTTCCACCAGACCTGGTCACCACCCTCATAGAAGCGAAGAGCACCTTTGAGGGTGTACGCTATCTCGAATGTGCGCGTGCTGTTGCTGGTGGCAGGAAAGTACCAGGTGATCCGAAAGTCGCCATCTTCGCGCCCGATGCTGAAGGTCGAGGGATCTTCACTACCCCGGCGGTACTCAACCCCATCCTCGGAAACGCTAACATCGGTGATCGACTCCAGGCGACCGGTCGGAATCGAGCGGTAGGCAAAGCGGAAACTGCCTCTCGTAAAAACGAAACGCTGTGTCTCGACGATGCGCAGGTCCGAGTTCTCCAGGACCTCGATGTCAACATTGAGCGCTTCCCAGTAGTACTGCTTGTCCTGAGCGGCTGCCATTTGGCCGAGACTGAGCAGAAGCGCAAGCGCAATCACCCATACGATCCATTTGCGAGGCGTCATGGCCACTCCCTCCCACTGGCAGCACCAACGATGCAAAGATGATCTAGTTGGCACGGTTATTTCGATCTCGGCGTTTCAGTCAACCATTCCGCTTCTTGTTTACCCGTTCCTCAAAGCGTTTCAGGTCGATGATCATCCGCTGATGAGTGCCTTCACCGATCTTTTCGACCTCATCAAAGGCCTCAACGCGAAAGGTGACCCTGCGGCCATCAATGTGCACCAGTTCCGCGCGGCCTCTGACTTGCATGCCGAGAGGCGTCGCAGCAAGGTGTCGCACATCTACGTGGATTCCCACAGTATGCTGGCCCTCTGGCAAGAAAGGGTCCACGGCGCGAACGGCGGCCCTCTCCATCAAACGGACCAATTCCGGCGTGGCAAAGACTGCAGCAGTTCCGCTGCCCAGGTGTTGGGCGGTACGCTCCGCAGTTACGGCAGCTTCGTACTCGCCAACCATTCCTACGAACAGCTCGCCAGACATCACGCCTCCTCAGACAAACATGCCGGACACTGAAACCACCCAGTCTCCGGCAAGCTTGACCAACTCTCGACGACACTAGGCAAGCAGAGTTTCGAGCTCCGCACCCTCAATGGTCTCGACTTCAATCAGTCTCTGCGCGATCTCGTCGAGCTTGCTGCGATACTCGGCCAGGATACCGCTAGCACGATTGTAAGCGTTGTCAATGATACGCTTGACTTCCGCATCGATCTGCCGGGCTACATCCTCACTGTAGTCTCGCTGCTCAGAGATCTCACGCCCCAGAAAAACCAACTCGTCCTTCTGACCGAAAGTACGCGGTCCCAAGACGCTGCTCATACCGTACTGAGTGACCATGGAGCGAGCCAGTTTGGTGGCTTGCTCCAAGTCGTTGCTTGCGCCCGTGGTGACATCGCCAAAGACCAGAGACTCACTGGCACGGCCCGCCAGGAGTCCCGCAATCTCATCCTCAAACTTGGTTTGCGCCTGCAGATAGCGGTCATCTTGTGGCAGGTGCATGGTGTAACCAAGGGCCATGCCTCGAGAGACGATGGAGACCTTGTGCACAGGATCAGCCTGGGGCAGATGGCGCATGACCAGGGCATGGCCGGCCTCATGATAGGCGATGATTCGCTTCTCCTCGTCGGTGATCAAACGGCTCTTCCGCTCGGGCCCGGCGACTACCTTCTCCACCGCCTCCTGGAACTCAGGCATGCCAATCGACTTCTTATCGCGACGCGCAGCCAGGATAGCGGCCTCGTTCACCAAGTTCTCGATGTCCGCGCCGGAGAAGCCAGGTGTCTGCTTTGCCAAGGCCGCCATATCCACATCCGTAGCCAAAGGCTTGCCGCGCACATGCACCTCAAGGATGGCCTTACGGCCATTCATGTCCGGTCGGTCGAGCACTACGCGACGATCAAAGCGCCCGGGCCGCAACAACGCTGGGTCAAGGATGTCGGGGCGATTGGTAGCCGCAATGACAATGACCCGCGTGTCGGTTTCGAAGCCATCCATTTCCACCAGGATCTGGTTCAAAGTCTGCTCGCGCTCATCGTGGCTGCCACCCAGCCCGGCCCCGCGATGTCGACCAACAGCATCAATCTCATCAACGAACACAATGCAGGGGCTGTTGCGCTTGGCCTGATCAAACAAGTCCCGCACGCGGCTAGCGCCCACGCCAACAAACATCTCCACAAACTCAGAGCCACTGATGCTGAAGAAGGGGACTCCTGCCTCACCTGCCACAGCGCGGGCCAACAAGGTCTTGCCAGTGCCTGGCGCGCCCATAAGTAGCACACCCTTGGGAATGCGCGCACCAAGTGCGGTGAACTTGGTGGGTTCGCTCAGGAATTCCACTACCTCGTGCAATTCCTGTTTGGCCTCCTCGACACCAGCCACATCCTGAAAAGTCACGGTGGGCTTGTCACCTGCCATGAGCCTGGCGCGGCTCTTGCCAAAGGAAATAGCCTGGTTGTTCCCGCTTTGCGCCTGACGAAGCATCAGTACGAGGATGAAACCCAGACCGACAACTGGGAGCAGGGCTGACAACAGAGGCCCAATCTCAGCCCAGATCCCCGGACGCTCTGGCACGATCGCAACCCGCGCAAGATCCTCAGGTTTGACCCCAAGATCGATCAGAACCTCAGTGAGCCCCACGCCTGGCTCTTTGCGTGAGCGGACTTGAGCGGGCTCCTGCCCATCGTTCATAAAGACCGTCAAGTCATCCCCAGATATGTTGATCTTGGCTACCCTACCAGCCGACACATCCGCCGCCACTTCATTGATCGGCACATCAGGCAACGGTTCTGCAGGCACGACAAAGTTGAAATACACAAGGGCACCAATGGCCACAATCAGCAACATGTACACGAAACTATTCTTAGCCCAACTCGATCCCACTCAACCCCTCCATACAAGACCGTTGCAGGCTCATTCGCACGTCCATCAGTCATGGACCACCTGCAACTTACGATTATACCTCAGGCTGAAGCGATGCGAAAACTGCGGGCGAGAGACAGGAGGCCAACGGAAACTGCGGTAGTGCCCAGGAGAATGGGACTGACTGGCGTGCGAACACAGTGGGCCCACCTGGATTCGAACCAGGGACTGCCCGGTTATGAGCCGGGAGCTCTAACCGCTGAGCTATGGGCCCGATCAAACGCGGCGCTGCGGGTTGTTGAACTGGGCCTCCCTATCACAACAACACAGACCCTGCCATTTTCCCAACAGGTCGCACCATAGCGAATCGACCAGACAAATCTATTATAGCTACACTGCGGACCATTCTGCAAAACCCGCAAGGTCACAGCTCTCCCTGAGATCCACATCGCCAACCATGGACTGCACCGCCTGGCGACGAAGGCCAAGCCCATCCAGGCCGCCTGGCGATCAGCTGCCCGTGCCTCGCGATTTGCCCACAAACCGACAAACGACTAGACTGTGTGGCACAGTTGGGTACGCGCATTCCGGCGCTATCGTCCTGCTGACTCGCATGAGCAGAACAGCGTTGTTCCCCTACTTGGCATGGGGGTGGATTGGATCCTCCCCGATGACCCCCAGATGTTCCCCAATGACGGACGGACTCTTGGCTACGACAGCATGCTCATCGCAATGGGTGGGGAGCCCTTTGTAGCCAACGCCTCAGCTTATGACGTCCATGGCGTGATCTCCTTCAGCACCTGAGACGACGGCGGTACTGCCCTGTACATCGTATCCCGGCAGGTCAGGTCCGCAGTCGTGTCCGGCGTGCGCATGATCGGACTCAAGCGTGCCGAAGCACTGCTGCAGCAGTGTATCAGGCTGGCCGTCGTAGAGCTTGTCGCTCATTTTCTCAGCGCAGCGCTCGAGTAACCGCATCTGCCCTGGCAGAAGATGCCGTGGGGTGCGGGTACTATGCAGCAACGCCCCAGAAGTCGTGGGAGAGACTGGCTTTGTCAATGGGTTGCGGCTGCGTGTGGAATTCCTCCGGCGTGTTGACGTCGGCAACAGATCGCTGGCACCGGTGAGCACTGCTCCAAGTCATGGGCAAAACTGACGGCGTCAGTGTCTTCGCAACCGGCAACTGGATAGGCTGCTCTCATCAAACATCCTTGTTAGAAACCACCAACGTGGGGAGATAGCACAGAATGAACCAGTGGACTGAAGTTTCGCAGGACCAGATGGACGAGATTGCCCTTGTAACTGACGCTCCCGTCAACGGAGGGGATCGCAGCGGTGACTGGATGCCCTACAACCCGCCCCCCGAAGCTAGGATATTGCTAAATGCCTGTCCAAGCCTGACCGTTGCGGGAACGGTTGACGAGCTGATCGATGCGGCATGTGGGGACCCGCGTAGAGATTACTATCAGGTTGCCTATGAGGTGGCAGGAAGAGGCGCGGTTGTGGAGGCGACCGTGGCTCGCGTTCGCAATGGCATCAGCGCCAACTATCTCGATCCTTACATGCGCTGTCGAGATCCGGACTGTCTGGTGGTAGCGGACGACTTGCCATCTGATAAACCCACATTCCGGGAACGCTTTGGGAAGGATTTCGCGGAGCTTCGCGGGCGCACATTCACATGGCTGCGCTCTCAGCCGCTCACCCTGTTTGGGTTCCACGCCGGGAAGCCAGGAATGGGCATGGATGCCCTGGTAATCGCCCCGACGAATGCCGCCTTCTTTGCGATGGGGCTCGCTCTATTGCAGGGCATCATCCCCCGCGATCAGCTGCCCGATGGCTTCAATCCTCGACTGATCGTATATGTGGCCCCTCCGTTTCGGCACACCGACTTTGAAGGCAAGCAAGTCGTGGTCCACAATCGAGGGACCGAGGTCTATGAGATGTTCTCGTACAACCTCTATCCGGGGCCCAGCGCCAAGAAGGGTGTCTACGGCGCTCTTATCGATCTAGGAGAAAGGGAGGGTTGGATCGCCCCTCACTGCTCGATTGTGCGCATGATCACCCCGTACGACAACCTCATGACGTTCATGCATGAGGGTGCCAGCGGTGGGGGCAAGAGCGAAATGCTCGAGCAGTCCCCGCGCGAGGCCGATGGCCGGTTCCTACTGGGTGTCAATACGATTACTCGTGAGCGGCAATACATCGAGATTCCCAGGTTGTGCACCATCCAGCCAGTTGCCGATGACATGGCTCTCTGTCATCCGAGCATACAAACCGACGTTGACAGACTGCGAGTTGTCGATGCGGAACAAGGCTGGTTCGTCCGTGTCAACCACATCGATTGCTACGGTAGCGATGTTCAGCTAGAGCGTCTCACTGCTCAGCCAGCCGAACCGCTACTCTTCCTAAATGTCGATGCGGTGCCCGGGAGCACTGCTCTGATCTGGGAACATGTCCATGACACACCCAGCCGACCCTGCCCCAACCCCAGAGTGGTTATCCCTCGACGGCTCATGCCAGGCGTGATCGACGAACCAGTCACTGTGGACATCCGTAGTTTTGGGGTCCGAACCCCACCGTGCACTCGCGATGTCCCCACCTACGGCATCCTGGGCATGTTCCATGTGCTGCCTCCGGCGTTGGCATGGCTTTGGCGACTGGTCTCACCGCGAGGGCACGACAGTCCGAGTATCATCCAGACAGAGGGGATGGGGAGTGAAGGAGTGGGGGCATATTGGCCCTTCGCCCCTGGCAGGCGCGTGAGGCAGGCAAACTTGCTCCTAGAGCAGTTCCAGCGGTACAAGCTCACCCGCCACATTCTATGCCCAAACCAATACATTGGAGCGTGGAAAGTTGGCTTCATGCCACAGTGGATTGCTCGCGAATACCTTGCCCGGCGGGGTATGGCAAGTTTCCAGCACGAACAGTTGCGTGCCGCTCGCTGCAGCCTCTTGGGCTATAGCATACGCCAGCTCCATGTTGAGGGACGTGGCATCTCCCGGGAGCTGCTGCAGGTTGAGACCCAGCC
>DIVN01000253.1:0-1701 GCA_002435875.1 Anaerolineales bacterium UBA6131 | reverse complement strand
GTGTCTACAGGCATTCCTGGAGGCTGATCTCGCGCCATTGGGCAGAGAGATCATTGACTGTTGCTTGAGCGACGGCACCGTGCAGGACTATGAGAGTCTGATACCGACCCGGTTGTGAGGGAGACGGCGGGTTCTGTCGCTGGCTCGGCCAGCGACTCGCGCGCAAAGTGTCCGTTGCCGTGCGTCGACCAATGCCAGAGCCTCTGGTCGGGGCGCCGGGTCCGGCGAAGCGCGTGCCGCTGGGCTATGGGCCCGATCAAGAGCCGACGACGGGACTCGAAATCGTGACAAGCTGCTTGCGAAGCCGCACAGCTATGCCGAACGAACCACTACCTCTGAGCCTTGACATCTCCGGATACCACCTCCGGTAGCATGTGAACGACCCATGATGGAAAGATAGATCTGCGACAGCTTTCGGCTGCCGACGGCCGTGGGGTCCAGCGACCTGCCCACGGCCGTATGGACCTTCATCCTCTCCCGACAGGCGGCGAGGTACGCTCCCCGCAGCATCGAATGCTGTGGCTATACCATCGCCGTTCCTCGGGGTTCCGCCTCAGCGAGTCTGCCAGCCGCCCCGTCAGTGACATCAAATCGCCTCTGGCCATGGTCCCTTGGTGACATTATCAATTGAGCGAACCATGCCAGTCAAGTGACATTCTAGGTGAAAGAACACGTACACTCGACAATCATCTCTTGTTGTGATATAATGGCTATAGAGAATCATTTTCCCTAGGGAGGACTGGACAATGACTGATGCGCAGTCAAGGCTCGAGCACCTTGCAAGCCTGCTCCGGAAGAATGAGCACCGGTTAACACCGCAGCGCATGGCTGTGCTTCGCTTGCTGGCCCTCAGTGTCGACCATCCCAGTGCCTCCCAGCTGTACGACCAGATTCACGCCCAGTTTCCCACTACCAGCCGGGCCACCGTCTACAAGACGCTCAACCTGCTCAAGGAATTGGGAGAGGTGTTGGAGCTGGGCTTTGCGGACGACGACAAACGCTACGACGGGAACAAGCCCTATCCCCACCCACACCTCATTTGTGTGCGCTGTCGAAAGATCATGGACCCCGCGGTGAGTATCGCCGCGGACATGTTGCAGCAGGTAGCCCAGCAGTCTGGATACCAGATCCTCGGCCACCGGCTCGATTTCTACGGCGTTTGCCCCGAATGCCAGGAGGGTGGGTAGTCGAGCGGCTATGTCTTTACGCCTCCTGAGGAACAGGGGCCGTGGTGGCATCCAACCTGTGGAAGAGCGTGAAACCTGGAAAGGAGGTAGACGATTGCCAGTATTCCAGGGCAGGATCTTTGCCGGAAACACAATCTGGCGCGATCGGTATGACGTGCCAGGGAGATGTGCTGAACGGGTACCTACAGAAACTCGAAAGGAGACAATGGTATGAGTAAAGGTGAGGAAAAGCCCGTAATGGGCGCCACGAGCAAACCTGGGGGTGGAACGACCAACCGCGACTGGTGGCCGAATCAGTTGAACCTGCATATTCTGCACCAGCATTCGTCTCTGTCCAATCCAATGGACAAGGGATTCGACTACGCGGAGGAATTCAGCAAACTGGACCTGCAGGCCGTGAAGAAGGACCTCTACGCGCTGATGACCAACTCGCAGGAGTGGTGGCCAGCCGACTACGGTCACTACGGCGGGCTCCTGATCCGCATGGCGTGGCACAGCGCGGGCACCTACCGCA
>DIVN01000214.1 GCA_002435875.1 Anaerolineales bacterium UBA6131 | reverse complement strand
CTACACGTGCCAGAGGTGCAAACATCTCCGATCCCTCTCGTAGGCCGATGGCCATGGGGATCATGGCGAACACAGTACAGGTAGCCGTCATCAGGATGGGCCGCAACCTGATGGCGCCGGCCTCGACCACGGCCTCTAGACGCGGCATACCACGCTGCCGGTGAATTAGGATCTGGTTCACGAGCAAGATGGAGTTGCTTACTACGATGCCAGTGAGCATGATGATTCCCATCATGGCCATGATACTGATGGGGTCGCCGGTGATGACCAGGGCCAGGATGGCTCCTACGACCTCGAGAGGAATGGCGAACATGATGGTGAGCGGGTGGATGAGCGATTCGAACTGAGAGGCCAAGATCACATACACGAACGCAACGCCAATGACAAGCGCCAGCCACAGGTTGGCGAAGGCCTCCTTGCGCTGCTCTTCCTCGCCCGCGTACTCATAGGTGTATCCGGTTGGGAGCTTCATCTGGGCGAGTTGAGCGTCCACATCGCGGATGATCTCGTTGAGGGGTCGGCTGGTAGTCTGCGCCTGGACAATGACGCATCGGGAACGGTTCTTGCGCGAGATATTGGACGGACCGCTGCCGAGTGTAATCTGGGCAATACTGCGCAGGGGAACCTGGACACCCGCAGGTGTAGGGAGGATCAGGTCCCCCACGTTCCCGATATCTCTGCGCGTCTGCTCGGGCATACGAACCGTGATGTCATATTCTTCGCCGCGATCTGTGAACTGCGTCACATCTTCTCCGTGAAGAAGAGTGCGCAAGGAGGTCGCCACTGCGGCGGTATTGAGGCCATAATAGGCGGCCTTTTCCCGGTCAACCTGGATGTGGTACTCCGGCTTGCCTGCCCGCCAGTTCAGGTCTACCGAGTAGAGGCCAGGCACGTGCTCCAGGCGATTGGCAATGTCTTCGCCGATGTTTGCAAGGGTTTGGAGGTCCTCTCCCTTTATTACAAGTTCGAAAGGCTTGGAGCCGGTCATCGAGGCAAGGGGCGTTACTCGGTACTTGCCTCCAGGCAGCCACTTCAGTCTGGCCCTGACAGCATCCATGATCTGGTATTGCCCGCGCCGCCGCTTGTTTCTGTCCACGAGAGTCGCCGCAACGGAGCCCTGGTTTGCCTCCTCCACTGCGGTTATCCCCGTCTGGATAGACATCTCTCCGCGATAGCCAGTCCCAGCCCACACATGCTTCTTCTCCGGAACCTCATTGGGGATCATGCGCTCGACCGACCGCACAACCTGGTCGGTGCGCTTTACAGAACTGCCGATGGGTGTCTCAACCGCCACCAGGAATTGGCCCTGATCCATCTTTGGGATAAAGGAGATCCCGACGATAGGCACGAGGGCCAAGCTGCCCACTAGCGAGAAGACCGCGATCCCTATTACAGCCCACCGATGGGCCAGAGCCCATTGGAGCACGCCGCGATAGCGTGCCGCGAAGGTTTCCCACAACTCCATCCAGCGTGCGAACAGGCGGCCCAGTATCCAGGAATGCACGGCATTTTCGATAGCCGGCTGCGCTCGGCGTAGCAGGCGCGAACACAGCATGGGGACGAGGGTTACCGCCACCACCAGCGACATGAGCAGGGCGAACGTGAAAGTGATCGCCATAGGCCGGAGCATCTGCCCCACAAATCCACCAGTGAGAAGAAGGGCCAGAAAGNNACCGACACCGTGGTGAACGTGGAGGCCGTAACCGCCAGGCCCACCTCGGTTGTGGCCTCGACGGCTGCCTCTTTTGGAGCTTCTCCGTGGTCGATGTGGCGGAAGATGTTCTCGAGCACTACGATGGAGTCATCCACTATTCGCCCGATGGCAAGGGTAAGACCACCGAGCGTGACGATGTTCAGGGTCATGTCGCCGAAATAGAACAGCAGAAAGGTTGCGATGATCGACGTGGGCAAAGACAGGGCGACGATAACGGTGCTCCGGAGGCTGCCCAGAAACCAGAAGATGATGAGAACAGCGAGGATCGCGCCTTCGATAAGCACGTCCTTTGTGTTGTTCACGGAGTGCATAATAAACTCTGAGGTGTCAAGGAGGACGTCAACCGATACACCCTTCGGAAGACGGGAGCCAAGATGGCTGACCGCATCGCGCACACCGCTCGCAACCTTCACAGTGTTTGCATCGGTATTCTTGATGACCATGATGGTCACACCCGGTTTACCGTCAACTCTCGTGATAGTGCGTTGTTCCTTGTGGGTATCGCTCACCTGGGCCACATCGCACAGGCGTATTGGCGTGCCATTTCTCATGCCGACAAGGATTGCCCCCATCTCCTCGACAGAGCGGAACTTGCCCAGCGTGCGGACGTCGTATTCGATCTGCGAGGTCGTGAGTCTGCCTCCGGGCACATTAAGGTTCTCGGCAGCGAGCGCGCCGGCTACCTGCTGAACAGAGAGCCCGTAAGCCTCAAGCCGGCGGCGGTCGACAGTAACGAGTATCTCTCGCTCCAGTCCGCCCATGACGTTGACTGCGGCCACGCCGCTGATTTTCTCGAGCTCTCGCTTGACGGTGTGATCAGCCAGGTCCCTAAGCGCCCGTTCATCATCGCCTCCGCTGACGCTTAGAAACACGACGGGCATAGCCGAGGGATCAGCCTTGGCCACCACAGGTTCCTCCGCGTCGTCGGGAAGCAACGACCGCACCTGGCCCAGATTGTCGCGGATGGTGGCCAGAGTTGCGTCCATGTCCGTGCCGTACTCGAACTCGGCCACGACCACGGAGAAACTGTCACCCGAGGAGGATTGAAGTGTTTTGAGACCGCCCACCTTGCCCATCGCCTCCTCGATGTGCTTGGTTACCTCAGTTTCCACCTCTTCCGGACCCGCCCCTGGATATACAGTGGTGACCGTCGCGACAGGGATAGTAACGTCCGGCATCAAGTCAATGTTCACCCGGCCGGCGAGCAGAATGCCCAGCACTACGACGGCCAGAAACATCATGAGTACGGTGACGGGGCGGTGTACCCCAAATTGGAAGATGTTCATGAGCGGCCTCCCTGCTTGGTCACCTCTATGGGATCGCCATCCTTCAGGAGTTCCTGGCCGACCACCACGACCTCTTCACCGGGACGCAGACCGCTCGTCACCTCGACCTGCTCCTGATTTACGAGTCCCAGCGTTACCTCACGCTCCCTGGCCACGTTTCCGTCTTTCACCATGACGAAGTTACGGCCTTTTTCCATGACGACGTGCCGTGGGAGCACCACCACGCCCTGGCGTTGGTGCACGACGAGGCTGACCCTCGCGAACATGCCGGGTTTCACATCGGGAGAGGGATTCTCCAGTGAGGCTTTCACCCTGCACGACCGGCTGGCCGGGTCGCTCGCAGGGTTCAGTTCGGTAACGCGACCGCGAAAAGCACGTCCGGGAATGCCGTCAATCGTGATCTTGGCGGTGCCGCCGCGCTTTACCTCATCCATCTGGACATCCGGAATACTCACTTCGACATAGGCCGTCTGGTTGTTGACCACATGCAGTAGAGGCACGCCGCGCATCATGGATGCGCCAGGCGCCATTTCGCCTGGTTCGGTCTGTCGCAGCGATACTCGACCCGAGATCGGACTTCTTATGAACGTGTTCGCCAACTGCACTTCCGCGAACTGCAAAGCGGCCTTCGCCTGCATCAGCCCGGCCTCCGCAGCCTTGACTGCAGACTTGGCCTGTGCTACCCCCGCTTCAGCCTGCCTAAGCCGCTGCTCGGCGGCTTCAATGTCCTCTTTGCGGGCACCCTCCCGCACTAGGCTCAATTGTTCTTGCGCGCTATCGTATTGCGCCTTCGCTACATCGTATTGCATCTGGACCAGGTCCATCTGCTGCTTGGAGATACCGCCGGCATCACAGAGTTTCTTCATCCTCTCGTAGGTGCTGCGAGCGTTCTCGAGGTTGGCCCGCGCTTGCGCCACGGCTGCTTCCGCTTGCTTCCGCTCCTGGGTTCTCGCCCCGGTGCGGATAGCCGTGAGCTGAGCCCTGGCAGCCCCTCTTTGGGCCTCGGCGGCCTGAACGCCCGTCCTAGCCTGCAACAATTGCGCTTCGGCAGCTCCTACTGCCGCTTTGGCCTGGTCCAGTTGCGCCAAGATGTCGTCCTGCTCGAGCCTGATTACAACCTGCCCCGCCCGGACGGTGTCACCCTCGTCCACGGCTACTGACGCCACTCGCCCGGGGATCTTGGCTACGATGTCGGCTTCTTCCCTGACCGCAATCGTGCCGCTCGTCTCGATAGTTGCTTCAATATTACCAAGTTCAACCCGGGCGGTCTGAACCGGGAGGGCATGCGCCGCGGCCGCCTCGGCTTCAGCTTTTCTTTCCGCCGCCCGTTTGTCCATAGAGCGAAGGACAAGTAGCCCCAGCGCTGCGATGATCAGTATCAGCCCGACAATCCAACCGAACTTCCTCATTGCGAAGAGTTCCTCCGATCCTGGTTAATGCTTACGCCGACAGCCGCTTCCAGCCGTGCCAGCGCGACTCGGTAGTCAGAGATCGCGTTCACATGATTCGTCCTCGCCCCTGTCATAGCGGCGACTGCATCCGTCACTTCTACGGAAGTCCCGACCCCGGTGTCGTAACGAGCTTGTGCGAGCCGGAGCACCTCGCGGGACTCCTCTACGCTTTTGGCGGTGGCTAACAGCCGGGCCTGGGCTTCCTGGAGGCTGAGGTATGCCTGCCTGACCTCCAGCGCGATTCCCTGGCGTAGTTGCTCGCGGCCGATCTGGGCTGAGCGGGCATCGGAGTGGGCTTGCTCGACCTTAGCTGAAGTGGCTCCTCCGTCGGACAAAGGAATGCTAACGCCAAGGATAACAGTCCAGCTCAGGTCATTCGGTCCAAACTCGGAAGTCTTTTGCAGCCAATCGTAGCTCCCCGTCAGCGCCATGCTGGGCAAACGTCCTTGCTTCGCGAGGTGCACGCCCCGCTTTGCCATCTCGATGCGCAGATCCATGACCTGAAGCTCCGGCCGCTGGCGCTCAGCCTCAGCCAGCAGATCTGCCAGGCTCAGCTCTATGGGCGAGAGTTCTGGCAGCGACTTCACTTCCACAGGTTGATTCACGTCCACACCCAACACGTTGTTGAGAGCGGCCTTGGCTAGCTCCACGGCGTTCTCGGCGGTTACCAACCTTTGCCGCGCGTCAGCCACTGCCACCTCTGCCCGCAGCACGTCCACGCGCGGCGCAGTGCCGGCATCGTAGTGGAGCCGCGCCATCTTGAGATGCTCCTCGACAGCATTGAGGGCCTCCTGCGCCACGTCCTTGAATGCCTCGGCCTGAAGCACGCCGACATAGGCTTGTTTCACATCTAAAGTGGTGCGCTGCTCCTCCCGCTTCAGCTCCAATCGGCTGGCATGAAGGTTCAGGTCAGCCACTTTGACGCCGGCGGAGATCAGACGAGAAATGTCAATAGGCTGGGCAACAGACAGCTTTGCGGTCATTGTTCCGGGAGTGCCCAGCTCTACCTCCGTCGGCCCAGCGGGGCCAGGAAACACCACACTTGGGATAGGTCCCGTTCCGACGTACGCGCTCTGCGCACTGACTTGAGGGCGGCTGGCGGCCTTGGCCCCTCCGTATCCTGCCTGGGCACGCTGCACCGCCTCTCTTTTCAGCTTTAGGTTCTGATTTTGCTCCAGGGCGATATCAATTGCCTGATCGAGCGTCAGAGCCGACGACGAAGGGTTGGCAGATTGTTCTGCTGCCCCCCCCGTAGTCGCCCACAGCGCGAGCAGGCTGGCTATCACTGAAATGGTCCCGCATCTGCTAATCACGTGTTGTCCTCCGTGCCTTCGATATCTGTCTTTACGATTTGGCGAAGTCCGACCAGGCTTTCAGCCGCAAAGTCCATAAACTCCTCCATCGTGTCCACCCGTACCAGCATCACGCCGATCTTCATCGGATGCTTGAAAACCAGCAACTTCTCGCCTTGCCGAATGCCAAACTCGGATCTGACCGCGGCCGGAATGACTATCTGTCCCCGCTCGCCCACCGTTACAGATCCCGCAAACTGTGCCTCAAGGAAAGCCGATCTCATAACCGGTCACCTTCTTTCTCGTGTCATGTCAGCCGGCCCGCAGGTGGAAGGATCCCCAGTGCGGTCGGGCGGTGGCCGCTGCATTGCCAGTTCCTCTCGAACGCGGTCCATCAGACACGACTTGACCAGTGAGACGGCAGCGGCAACGGCGTTCCGAACCCCGGCGGCCCGCGAGTTGCCACGGCTCTTGACGCAGAGCCCTCTCACTCCCAGCAAGACGGCGCCGCCGTAGTGTGTGGAGCCGAGCCGAGCCTGAAGCCGCGAGGCCGCGATTGCCAGCGGCAGATATCCCGGCCACGCCAGTGGGTTTCTGCCGACTTCAGATCTCAACATCTTCAGCACAGCCTTAGACCACCCCTCGGAGTGCTTGAGGACAACGTTGCCGACATAGCCGTCGCAGACGATGACGTCGGCTTTCCCTCCTGTGATGTCGCCGCCCTCGACATTGCCCACGAAGTTCACTGCCGAGTTGCTGAGAAGAGAGTAAGCTTCTCTCAGGTCGTTGCTTCCCTTGCTCGCTTCAGCCCCTACGTTCAGGAGCCCGATTCGGGGATCGTGCACCCCCAAAGCACACCGTGCGAACGCTGTTCCCATCAGCGCGAAGTGCAGCAGGTGCTGTGGCCCGACATCAAGGTTGGCGCCAGCGTCCAGTAGCACTATCCTTCCGGTGGGCGTTGGGATCACTGCAGTTATTGCCGGCCGCTCGATCCCCTCCAGCCGACCCAGAATGAGGCAGGCGGATGTCACCATCGCACCTGTATTGCCGGCGCTGATGAGCGCGTCCGCCTTCGCTTCCGCCAGCAATCGCATGGCGACAGTGATTGAGGCATCCGGTTTGGAACGAAAAGCCTGAGTCGGCTTCTCACCCATCGTAATCAGGTCGGAAGCGGGGATGACGGAGACGCATGCCTGTCGGCATGAAGTGCGCTTCAACTCTTCGTTTACTCGATCAGGATCGCCTACCAGCAGCACATGTACACCGGCAGCGCAAGAAGCTTGCATAGCTCCTCTCACAATCTCCGTTGGAGCGTAATCCCCTCCCATTGCGTCAACAGCCACACGGACCTGCCCGGGTGACCCCGCCGCACTCGATCTGTGAACCGCCAGGTCAGACATTCCCATCGCATTTCACCTTGCGATCCCATGGCAGAACAACTCGACCGTATGGTTCACGACCCGCTTTTCGGAGAATGGCTTACCGCTGACGAACGGCTCCAATATGAAGATGTTCAGCATGCCGAGCAGAGACCGGGCGGCCAGACGAGGGTCAACCTGTCTGAACTCACCCGATCCAATCCCGTCGAGGATAATCCTTTCCAAGCTGGCAAAGTTGTCCAGGACATAGTCGCCTATCGGCAGGTCAATCCTCTCCTCCAGACCCATCACCTCACGGTATATGATGCGGACCATCGGCCGCCTCAGCGAGAATAGGCGATATGAACGCCTGGCGAAGGCGCTGAGTCTCTCGCGGGCGGTTCCTACGCTTGCGGCGAGGTCGTCGAGAATTCTGCTCAGTGCATCCAGGCC
>DIVN01000120.1 GCA_002435875.1 Anaerolineales bacterium UBA6131 | reverse complement strand
GTGAGCTGGGCATCTCCCCCCTTGAAGTGACCAAGAAGGGACACGGCTCGGCTTTCCTGAGCCGCCGTACCAAGGAAACCGAGTCCTAGCATGTTGCCCCAGGTGGTTGATGTGCTTGTAGTGGGCAGCGGGCCGGCGGGCCTGGCTGCAGCAGTTGCGGCGAAACGAGGTGGCGCCGAGCGTGTCTTGATCGTCGAGCGCGACCGTGAGGCGGGAGGAATCCTCCAGCAATGCATCCACAACGGCTTTGGGGTCGAGCTGCTAAAGGAAGATCTCCCTGGTCCTTCCTACGCCCAACACTTTATCGATCAGGCTCGTCGGCTGGGTATTGAGTTGCTGCTTGATGCCATGGTGCTCGAAGTCCAGGTTCCCTTCGTGGCTCATGCCATCAGCAGGGGTCAGGGTTACATCGAGGTGCAGGCCCGGGCACTCGTCGTGGCTACTGGGGCTCGGGAGCGAACGCGCGCGCAGATCCGTCTGCCGGGGACTAGGCCAGCAGGAGTCTACACCGCAGGGATGGCTCAGCGCTTTGTGAACGTCGAGGGCTTTATGCCCGGTAAGCGTTTCGTGATCCTGGGTTCCGGCGATATCGGTATGATCATGGCGCGACGGCTCACCTTCGAGGGAGCCACTGTCGATCGTGTCATCGAAATCATGCCCTATCTTACAGGGCTCACGCGCAACTATGTGCAATGCCTGTTGGATCTTGAGATACCACTGCACCTGTCCCACACAGTAGGCCGTGTCATCGGCGGCAGTCGAGTCGAGGCAGTCGAAACGGTCCAGGTAGATGCCCAGCGACGACCTGTGCCAGGTACCGAGGAGGTCGTGCCCTGCGATACGCTCCTGCTTTCGGTTGGGCTGCTGCCGGAGGTTGAGCTACTGCAGACGCTCGGTGCCGCATTGGACCCGATTACCGGCGGGCCTGTCGTGGATCAGTCAATGCAGACGACTGTGCATGGTCTGTTTGCCGCAGGCAACGTGGTGCACATCTACGACCTGGTGGACTGGGTGACGGAGGCTGGCCTGCTCGCCGGCACGAGTGCGGCGCTGTATGCTCGAGGCGAATTGCACGGAGGCTTGCAGCACGTGGCGGCAAGACCTATCCATGTGCGGGTTGGGAACAACGTACGCTATGTTGTACCGCAGCTGCTTGATGCCGGCTGCCTCTCACAGGGTGAGCACAAGATACAACTGCGCGTCTTGCATCCCGTCGAAGAGCCTGCTTGGGTGCGGGTTGTAGCAGGTAATGAGCAGATTGTGCGGAAGGCCCTGCGCTACGCTCGTCCGGGAGAAATGATTACTGTCGTGATGGACTCTAAAGCAGTCGAAAGGCTGCGATTGGGCGAGGAGCTCACCGTAAGCGTCTTGCCGCGCTGAAGGGAAAGAGTATGCAGCAATCCAGCAATATCATCTGTACGACCTGTCCGGTTGGCTGTTCGCTGCAGGTTACCCATGATGTCGGCCAGATCTGCCAGATCGAGGGCAATGCCTGCAAGCGTGGCTTGGACTATGCCCGCAGCGAGCTGCAAGACCCTCGCCGCATGGTCACCACCACTGTGCGCGTGCGTGGAGGAACCCAGCCCCTCCTGCCTGTTCACACTGCCAGGCCCTTCCCCAAGCCTGCGATCTTCGCGCTGTTGTCAGCACTACGTCAGTTAGAGGTTGCTGCCCCGTTGCACATCGGCCAGCCAGTGCTAGCAAACGCTTTGGGCAGTGGTATCGACGTTCTCGCCAGTCGCGACCTGCCTGCGCGCCTGGAGCACCCCGATACCTAGAAACAAAGCTTGGGACCAGGATCTTCGCATCCTGGTCCCAAGAGAGGTCCGGCTTAGAGTCGGTTTCTAGAGGGTCGGTCTTGGTAGCAGCCCAGCCAACTCCAGGATCTCCTGGACGGCTTCTTCCCACTCAATGGCCATCACATGCACGCCAGCGACACCTGGGATGTCCCGCACTTCGCGGATGATGTCCGCGCACTGTTTGATGCCCTCTTTGCGTACCTGTTCCTTGGGCACGGCCTTGAGCCGCCCGATGATGTCTTCCGGCACATCCATGCCTGGCACACTTTTCTGCATATAGCGGGCCATGCCGATGCTCTTGATCGGGCCGACGCCTGCAAGAATGTGGCACCTCTTGTCAAGGCCCAGGTCACATACCCTGCGCATGAACTCGCGAAACTTGGGTACGTTGTAAATCAGCTGGGTCTGTACAAAGTCGGCACCGGCGGTGATTTTCTTGGCCAGGCGGTATGGACGATAGTCAAAGGGGTCTGCAAACGGGTTCTCGGCCGCGCCGATGAGGAACCGTGGTTCAACATCCATCTCCTCGCCGCAGTCGAACTTTTTCTCGTCGCGCATGCCTTTGACCATGGCGATGAGACAGACGGAATCCAGATCGTAAACGCCTCGCGCCTTGGGGTGGTTGCCAAAGTGCTGATGATCACCGGTAAGGCAGAGCAGATTGCGGATGCCCAGCGCGGACGCTCCGAGCAAGTCTGCTTGTATGGCCAGGCGGTTGCGATCCCTGCATGTCATCTGAATGGTGGGCTCAATTCCCAGCCCCATCAGCATGGTGCCCACCGAAATGCTGGACATGCGCACAATTGCCGTTTGATTGTCGGTAATGTTCACCGCATCGACGAAACCCTTGAGCAGGGCGGCCTTGCGCTTGATTACCTCGGGATCGGCACTTTTCGGGGGGCCCAGCTCACCGGTTGCCGCAAAGTGGCCGCTGCTGAGCACTTTCTCCAGATTGCTGCCAGCTTTCATAGCCGTAAGTCCTCCCTGACTATCTTGCGGGGGCCGCCGTCATAGTCCTTGGCCCAGTCCTTGGGTGGCTGGAGTACCTCCATCCGGTCTAGTTGGCCCAGGCGGGCGAGGCGGTCATAGATAAGCTGCCACGCGCAGTCCATTTCTGGGTCTACCTCACACTTGCCTTTCTGCGAGCCGCCGCATGGGCCGTTGAGCAGGTTCTTGGCACAGCGCGCAATTGGGCAGATGCCCGCAGTCAGACCAAGAACGCAGTCGCCGCAGGCCCGGCAGCGCTCGACGAGCACTCCGTGTTCGATGGCCATGCCAAGAAACGTGGTGTTCACCCCTGGCAGCACAACCTTGTCTGGATATCGCTCCGCCAGAGCTTGTACGCCGATGCCGCACGCAAGTGACAAGACTGCGTCGGCGCGCTTGATCTGGTCGGCAACAGCGTCGATGAACTCCCATTCGCACTGCCTCTGCACTGTTGCCTCGGCGAACGTCTTCTGCAGGCCATCCATGCCTGCCGCGATGCGCAAGGAAGAGGCCAACAGACCTACCTCTTTCTCTCCGCCGGCGAAGCTAATCGTAACACACGTGCCGCAACCAAGGATCAGTATCTTCTGGTAGGGGGCGATTAGCGCCCGTATCTCTGCCAGAGGCTTCTGTTTTGCCTTGATCATGCTACCCCCCTCTTGACCGGGTTGGGTCCCATCGCTTTGGCCTTGGTGGCCAATGCAACCACCGCCTCGCGCATGTCCACACACTGGTCGGGTCCCATCTTGAACATCTCCAGTCGCTCTGCTCCCAGGCCGAGCTCGTCCAAAATGCCTCGAATATAGCCGACCCGCTGACTGGCATGTACGTTGCCCTTCTCATTGTGGCATTCGCCGTCCAGACAGCCGGCTACGAACACCGCATCGGCTCCGAACTCAAAAGCCTTGAGCAGATACAACGTATCAACCTTGCCGCTGCAGAGCACGTCGATGGTTCGGACATTCTTGGGAAGCCTGGCCTTAACCACTTGTGGATCTTGGCCTGCATATGCACAGTAGCGACAGGTGAAGCCGATGACACAGGGCTCGCCGTCACTACTGGCTCGGCGGACGGCACTGCGAATGTCCCGGATCATCTCGTCGTCGGTGTGCAGTTTCATGTGGATCGCCTTGGCCGGGCACTCTGCAGCGCATAATCCGCAGGCCTGGCACTGATCCACTACTACCTCGGCAGTGCCGCGCGCCAGGATGGGCACCTCGTACGGGCATACCCGCACACAGGTAAGGCAGCCGATGCACTTGTGAGGATCTACCTCAGCGCCGGCGCCGCAGGTCAAGCACCTTTGGGCCGCGCGGATGGTCTGAGCCTCACTGTAACCAAGATATACTTCATCAAAAGTGGCTTTGCGCACGTCGGCGGCCAGGGAAGGCATTTCCTCGCGAGCAAGCGGACGGATGTGCGAGAGCGTCTTCTTGTCCAGGCTGCCAAGCTTGTCCGGCTCCGCCGGCTGAGCTGAGTCCGGATCCTTGCCCTGTAGGAAGGCGTCGATGGAACGCGCGGCACGCTGGCCAGCGGCGATGGCATCAATGATGAAACCAACGCCAGTGACAGCATCCCCGCCGGCGAAGACCCCTGCCTTGGTGGTGGCCAAGGTCAATGGGTTGACCTCCAGTGTGCGGCGCCTTGTCTGAGCGATCGAGCCGTCTTTTGGCAGGAAACTGAGGTCAGGCCCCTGTCCGATCGAGAAAATGATCAGATCTGCGGCGAGGATATGTTCTGTCTCCACGTACTCGTCCATGTCGATGCTGCCATCCGGCTTAAAGCCACGGAAGTCGACCTTGACGCAGCGCACGCCGGCGACATGCCCTTCGTCCAGGACGCACTCTCGGAAGGTGCGGCTAGGGTAAATCTCGATGCCCTCCTCGCGCGCTTCCTGAATCTCCCACTCATGCGCGGGCATCTGTTCGGCACTCTCCAAACAGGTCATGGACACCTTGGAGGCTCCAAGCCGCACCGCCGTGCGGGCCACATCAATGGCTACGTTGCCTCCGCCGAGCACCAGGACGTTCCGGCCGGTGAGGTCAATCCTTTCGCCCAGGGCAACGCGGCGGAGGAACTCCGTGTTGAGCCAGACGTCGATGTTTTCGGCGCCAGGCAGCCGCAGCTTGCGCCCTGCGTGCGATCCCACAGCGAGAAATGCAGCGTCAAAACCGTTGTTGAGCAGCTCATCGACGTCAGCCACTCGATGGTCGGTCACAAACTCGATGCCCAGCTCCCGGAGGGGCTTGATCTCCATCTCGATGGTATCTCGTGGCAGACGGTAGAGCGGGATACCCACCTGCGGAGTACCCCCGAGCATTGGATAGGCTTCGAATACGGTCACCCGGTAGCCTTGGCGGGCAAGATCATGAGCCGCTGTCAGACCGCCCGGGCCTGAGCCGATCACGGCAACCTTTTTGTCCTTGGGCTCGGCAATGCCCAGACCCGGTGCGTGGCCTTTGCGCAGATCGTGCTTCTCAGTGGCAAAGCGCTTCAGCGCACAAATGGCGATGGGCTCGTCCACGTCTCCGCGTCGGCATTGGTCTTCGCATGGGTGGGCGCAAACCTTCCCGCAGATGTATGGCAGAGGGTTCGGCTCGCGTGCCAGGCGATAGGCTTGCTCAAAGTCGCCTAATGCGAGAGCGTGGACATAGCCCCGGACATCGGTATGCGCTGGACATGCGGCCTGGCAGGGCGGCACAGGCTCTTGACTCCAATTAGACCGTTCGCTCATGGTCAGCGTGTCCTTTCTATTGGATGTCGACGTGGGGCCTATGTGCGGTGGCTGCGAGGAGCTTGCAGCCAAGACGATTGTAGTGCGACAATGCACAATGCGCAAATCGTGCAAAAAAGCACAAAGCGCCAGGCCCACTGTTCAGAAGGCGTGTCTGCTGAGACTAGACGTGCCCAACTGGCTTGCGCAGCACCGTTCGCAGTTTCTCTGACGTGGCGCGTCGCGGATCTCCAAGATAGATCTCGTGATGCTTGCCGTGGTACTCGTAGCCATTCTCAGCGGCAAAGCTGTGCATCTTGGCAATTGTGGCTAGTTCTTCTGCGTATGGCCCCACGTGCATGGTCTGCACGCATAGACCTTCGGCAAAGCGCTCCAGGCGGAGCTTGTCGACAGCAGGGTTATCTTGCTTCTGGCGAAGGCGCTCCAGGGCGTCCTTGAACATCTCAGGCGTGATGTGGTCCGGCTGCAGGATCATGGCCGTGAAGAACATCGGCTCGTGTCTGGTGCGATCGAACTCACCTGATGCATTCCACCATAGGCCTTCAAGCGGCATCACAGGATAGTCAAGGGGATCAACCTGACGCAGCTTAGAGGAGAACTTGAGCGTGTATGACACGCCGTAGAGAGCACCCACGGCCTGCTGGAATTCGGTTGACTGGGCAACGCTGGTGCCTGGCAGAATCGTGCCATCGACCATGGCAAAGCCAAACTCGGGAACGGTGACCAACTCGACGTGCTTTGACGAAGGAGCATAGAGGTACTTAAGCTCCTTCCTCAGGTCCAGCTTCTCCATGGCAGCTCCTTTCTCCTGAGAAAACAACTCCACCGGTTTGCCTGCCCAGTTGGAGGCGTTCGCACGGTCCAGACTGTCACGTTACACCGTGAGATACTGTCGACGTATCTGGGCGCCGATCAGGTGTGGGTTCACTCGCTCGCCGCGCCATCGCCGACCGCAGGCGTGACCTCACGCACGGCGATGGTTGGCAGCCTGTGTAGCGGCTTCATGCCGGCAAGCGCCTGCTCCTGACTTGGTAGTGAAGCCTCGTCTGGCTTGTCCGAGATGGCGAAAGTCAGTGCACCACGAGCCTCAGCATCAAGAACGAATTCCCGAACCTCCTCAGTGATGAGGATACGCTGCCTGAGCAGATCAGGCATACTGACGCCGGGCAGGTCGCCAAACCGTCTCGCTGTGCTCAGGTACTCGTTGTAACGAAAGGCTTTGAAGGGGGTTGGGTCTCCGGCCTGGACGTTGCTCCAGACGCTGTCGTGGACATCAAGCAGACCCTTTGGTGTCAGATGTCGCCGTTGGCTCTGCACGTTGGCCAGGAACTGGTCAAAGCGGCGCATCTCTGTGGACTGGAGATTGTGCAGGAGGGATTCCAGAGAGACCAGTCCAGAACTGATGATCAGGCAGATATAGACCAGATAGTCCTGGTTGTCCGCCGTGAACGGATGATAGGAAGATTGGTTGAGTATCTCGTAAGACTTGCGAAAGGCGTCACTGTCCATGTCGCTTCCAACGATGGCTGAGACGGTGGCGAATACGGCATCCAGCCGCGCTGCATCGATGGCTGTGTCGTTGCGCCCGCGTGCACCGACAAACGTTTTGTCCATATCGAGCACCACCGCCGTGTCTTCGTCCATGGCCAGGCCCTGAGTAGCCAAGAACCGCTGAAAGGCAGGCAAAGCGGACCAGCGATTGGCAAGGTAGGTGTTCCCGTCGATCTCGAAATGCGGGGACTCGGCTGGGCGATCGCAGCCTATGAAGGCCCAGCCTGCCCAGTCCTCCGCGGCGCACAGATTGGCAAAGGCGGTGCCATCATTCATGCGTGTATCGCCGATGTATACAAGTCGTGTTAGATGCGAGCTCGGCAGGGTCATTCTCCGCGCCTCGCGGAGCATGGCCGCAAGCACCATCCCGTAGCTGCGCTCAGCCTTGCGTGGCAGCTCGTCATCGCGGAGGCTCAGGCGGTGACGCAGATCTGCGATTGACGGCAATCGAGGATCCGCCGGAACCAGGTTGCGGTAGACGATACGGTCGCCAATGCTGGCAGAGATTGCGGCTTCACCACAGCTTGTGTAGATCAAGGCGTGCCTCCAAAGTAGAAATCAACCAGCGAACGGACCCAGGCGGCATGCCCAGTGTGCTGATTGGCCTGTCGCGGTTTACTCTTCGAGCCCAAGTTCACGGTGCAAGAAGCGCACCGTATCCACCATCTGCCCTTCGGGTATGCAGAAGGAGACGCTATATTCCGATGCTGGCTGAGCCACGGCGATGATGCGCGTACTGTGCCTGCCCAACGCAGCAAAGGCCTGGGAGACGATGCTCGAGCCCGGGTTGCCCCACCCTGGGACGCCCACCACCGAGATGGTCGCCACCTGTTCTTTGGTTCCTAGCTGGTAGCGCTCGGCTGTCGGCAAGTGCTGCAATTCCTCGCCCAGAACCTGCAGGCAGTGAGCCTGGTCCTGCGCCCGTACCATCAGGTTGATGCTGTGTTCTGACAAAGACTGCCAGAACATGCGCACATCTACGCCGGCAGCCCCAAGCTTCTGCAGCAGCTGTGATGCCTGGTTGAGACCCCAACCGTCATTCTGGCTTCCTGCGGCGATCAGACTGAACCCGGTCCCCGAAATGATCGCGGGCAACGCCTGGCGGCTGTCACTCGGCGATGCGCAGATGACTGTACCCGCCTGTGAGGCGTCAAAGCTGTTGCGGATGCGGAGCGGGATTTTCCTGTCGGCCAGTGGGCGTACCGTTCTGGGGTGCAGAACCTCAGCACCAAAGTAGGCCAGCTCGGCTGCCTCGGCATAGGAGAGCTCGTCGAGCGTGCGTGCCTCAGGAACGATGTTGGGGTCAGCGGTAAGGATGCCGTTGACGTCGCTCCAGATGCACACTTCATCAGCTTCAAGGGCGGCACCGACGAGCGCCGCCGAAAAGTCGCTGCCACTGCGCCCCAATGTCGTTGTGACGCCCTTGGCGGTGGCCCCGACGTACCCGGTGATGATCGGTAGAGTGCCGTGCTGCAGTAGCGGGGAGACTTGCTGCCGTACCAGGCTCTCAGTCGGACCCTGCAGCGGCACCACGGCA
>DIVN01000242.1 GCA_002435875.1 Anaerolineales bacterium UBA6131 | reverse complement strand
GAAGGTGGACAGCTTACCGAAGCTGTTCGCCGTCGACCGTACCGGGTGATCTTGTTTGATGAGATCGAGAAAGCGCACCCCGATGTGTGGAACGCTTTGTTGCAGATCCTGGAAGATGGCCGCGTCACGGATGGACAAGGCAATGTGGTTGACTTTCGGAATACGGTTGTGATTATGACATCAAATTTGGGCACGCATTACTTGCCCAAAGGGGGGGGCGGACTGGGCTTTCGCACGTCCGGAGACACCCCTGAGCCAGATCGTATGCGCTCTGATGTTGAGGATGCACTGAAGAAGACCTTCCGACCAGAATTCCTCAACCGCATCGATGAGGTCATTGTCTTCCAACGCCTGAGCGAGGATGATATGCGGCGCATTGTCGATCTGCAGGTTCAAGAGATCCGGACACGGATGCTCGAGCAGCATGTCGACTTTGAGTTGAGTGATGCTGCACGCACCTGGTTGGCAAAGCAGGGCTATGATCCAGCCTTTGGTGCTCGCCCGTTGCGACGTGCCCTGCAGCGTCTGGTAGAAAGCCCGCTGTCGAAGCAGCTTATCCGCGGCGAGGTCAAGCCTGGAGATAAGGTGCATATCGATCTCAAAGAGGACGCTCTTGTGTTCCAGCGGGATGAGCCCGCACAATCGGAGCCCGTTCCGGTTTAGGTACAGAAGCAAACGGCCGCAGCAATGCTCAAGGTTGCTGCGGCCGTTTGGCTAACCTAGATTACAGTTGGTCATAGAGTCGTTCAAGACTCAAGTCTTGGCAGACAGTATCCGAGCATTTCAGGGTCATGGTTGCGGCGGACACGCCCAGACGGGCCGCCTCGCCTGCTGAGAATCCATGTACCCACCCGAACACCACGGCGGCTGTCAATGCATCGCCGGCACCAGTAAGATCTATGACGTCACAGCGAATCGCGGGCACATAGCCGCTCTCCTGCGACGTCGCATAGCACAGTCCCTCTTCACCCAGCGTCACGATGACAAACTGCGTCCCCCTGCCCACCAGTTGCTGAGCGGCTTCCAGAGCCTCAGAACGGCCTTGGATACGATGGCCGCACAGAACCTCGGCTTCAGCTATGTTCGGCGTGACCATGAACAAGTCTTCAAGGTGGGCTTCCAAGTTAGGCGCAAGCGTGGCAGAGGTTGGGTCCATGGCCACTGGCAGACCGCTGCGTTTGGCCATACGAATGGCGGTGGCCGTGGCGCTCGCTGACAGGTTTGCGTCCAGGACCAGCATCACCGCGTCCTTGAATTGAGTACGGTTGGCGTAGATGTAGGCTGGTGTGATCAGGTTCATGACCGTGGCCATCTCGTCCACGGCATAGGCCTTGGCGCCGTGATCATCGAGAATGGCCAGGTAAGCCGATGAGTGGTAGTCGGCTCCTACGATGATTCGACTAACGTCCACACCCGCACCACCAGTACGCTCGAGGATGTCTGCCCCAAAAGGATCGCTCCCCACAGCCGAAAGGAGAACCGCTGTCTGGCCCAACCGGGCCAGATTCTCCGCCACATTGCGAGCCACTCCACCGAAACTCAGGGTAATGTCCCCTGGTACGGAGGTGCCGGCCTGCAGAGGGCGACCAGCGCGGCCCTTGACGTCCACACTTGATGCCCCGATCACCAATACGTGCGACATCATGCCCCTCCCTTTGCACGGCGCGTTGTTATCACAAATGCTCCTTGATCTTCAGAGCAGCCGCGTGGCTCATGCCAGCAACGGATGCCAGCTGCTCCACAGTAGCCTGACGAACAGCCTCCAAGGACCCAAAGTGCTTGAGAAGAGCCTGCCGACGCTTGGGTCCAATCCCAGGAACGGCGTCCAAGTTTGAGCTAAGCCCCTTCTGAGAACGCAGTTGTCGGTGATAGCCGATAGCAAAGCGATGGGCCTCATCCCGTACACGCTGAAGAAGGTATAGCGCCTGCGAATCGCGGGGTAGGACAATGGGAGCTGAGCGGGCAGGAACAAAGACCTCTTCGCGTTCCTTGGCCAGCCCAATCGTGGGAAGGTCTTGGACCTGCAACTCGCTCATCACTTCCCTGGCGGCACTAAGCTGACCTTTGCCTCCATCAACAATCAACAGATCAGGCAGGACTCCCCAGCCACCTTGCTCCTCACCGTCCCCCTCTTGCCCACTCGATGCAAGTTGTTGTCTCGCTGCAGCCGCCCTTCGGAAGCGACGGCGAAGCACTTCCTGAAGCATGGCGAAATCATTGGCCCCATGCACCGTCTTGATTCGGAAACGGCGATATTCGCCCTTTCGGGGCACGCCTTTGACAAACACTACCATACTTCCTGTAGCCAGGTCCCCCTGGATATTCGAAATGTCATAACNNCAGCCTGCCAGCGCTTGAAGCGCCGCCTGAGTACCTCCTCCATGCTGGAAAAATCATCCGGTCCACTGACTGACTTGATGTTGAACCGCCGGTACAAACCCTTGCTGGGCACACCCTGCTCAAACACCACCATGCTGCCCACAGCTGCAGTTCCCTGGATATTCGAAATGTCATAACATTCGATGCGCGTCGGAGCACTTGGCAGGGTGAGGTACCTCTGAAGTTCCTCCAGGGCGGTGACCTGTCGGGCCTGGTCAGATGCCCATTCGGCTCGCAACTGGTTCAAAGTGTCCGCCGCGTTCTCGGCGACCATTTGTACCAGTTCGCGCCCACGGCCGCGCGACGGAACGCGAACAGCCACACGGGTTCCTCGCCGCTGGCGAAGCCAGCTCTCGATGACCTGCGCCTCGTAGAGGCTGTGCTGCAACAAGATGGTAGCAGGTATGGATGTGGCCTTGTCATAGAACTGTTTCACGAATGATGTCATGATCTCGGTCGGGTCTTCGTCCTGCGTCCCTGTCAAGACAAAGTATTCGCGGCCGATCAACTTGCCTCCACGGATGAAGAATGTTTGCACACAGGCCTGCCCGTCTTCTCGCGCAAAGGCGATTACGTCTTCATCAGAGGCCGCGGACGTCACAATTTTCTGCCGCTCGATAACCTGCTCGAGTGCCTGCACCTGGTCCCGCAGCGTGGCTGCTCGTTCGTAGCGCAACTCCAATGCTGCTCGCTGCATCTGCTGGCGCAAGTCACTCACAATACGCTCCTGCTTGCCTTCCAGAAAGAGGATGATCTGGTTGATCAGCTGACGATACTCTGATTGAGAAATCGCCCCAATGCAGGGGCCGGCACACCGGCCAATGTGATAATAGAGACATGGCCGACGATCCTGACCAGTAATCTCGCGTTTACAGGTGAGGTATGGAAACAGCTTGCGTAGCAGTTCCATGGTTTGGCGGACTGCCCATGATGACGTATAGGGGCCGAAATACCTGGCACCGTCCTCTTGCATGTTGCGCACGGTATAGACGCGCGGGAACTCTTCCTGCAGGCTGACCTTGATGTACGGGTATCGCTTGTCATCCTTCAGGCGCACATTGTAGTGCGGATGGTGCTTCTTGATGAGGTTGCATTCCAGAATGAGAGCTTCGAGTTCTGAGCCCGTGACAATGAACTCCAGATCTGCAATCTGGTCTACCAGTCGTTGGACTTTGCGAGTCTGGCCACTGGGTGATTGGAAATAGGAGCGCACGCGGTCGCGCAAGCGAATGGCCTTGCCGACGTAGATCACCTGACCGGAGGCGTCTCGCATAAGGTAGACGCCTGGCTTGGCTGGCAGTGAGCTCAGTCGCTCTTTGAGATGGGCTGGTTCAACGTGCACGCCTGTGTCTCTAGGAATGGCTCAGGTTCCTTCGCCACACTCGCCAAAGGATCCAGATACCCACGAGGATAAGCAGGAGGGCAAACAGGGGGAAGACGATTGAAACAACGGACACCGTTGCCGCGGTGAGGTCCTCAACGGTGCTGACGACAGGATTCCCGATCCCAGCGGTGGTGGCTGTCACTACAGGCCGCGCGGTCGACTTGGCGACATGAACCGTGCCTGCCACGAACAGACCACAAATCAGGGCGAGCACAGGATGCAGATCGGCGATCACGTTACTGCTCGCGGCAAACAGCACGGCGCCTGCGGCCGGTCGTACCAGGGACTCAAGCAGGTCATTTGCGGTGTCGACAGCAGGGATTTTGTCTGCCAGAATCTCGACTAGAGTGAGTACAGCCAGAGTTGCGAGCGCCCAGCCATTGGTAAGTGCGGTGAAGGGGGCCTGAAGCTGAATGAGATCTGTGAATCGGGCGATCAGCGCAACTATGAGCAAAGTCAGGTAAGCGTTAAGGCCCGCAGAAGCCGAAAGGCCGAAACTGGTGATGATATTTGACAGAGCCTCAACCATCGTGGATCTTCCCTTCCCCTAGATGAGCTAAGGAGATTGTATCACAGTTAGGGATGTCGGGCAATGAGCCGCTGCCGGTCAATACGCATGCGCTGTGTAGGCAGCGACGAGCCCCGCTTCCGGCTTCAGCCAAGCCAAGCCGGCAAATCAAACCCTGCGGTGGCTGACCTTTACTGACGGCCAATTTTTTGTGCTATAATCGGCGTGTTCGCTCGCCCTTCCGATGGGCGTCAGGAGGTGTTCTGAGTCGTGGACACAAGGTACCTGCTCGCTGGAGCGTTGGGCATTCTACTGGCAATCGATGTGCATGAGTGCATGCATGCCTGGACGGCAGATCGTCTGGGTGATCCTACCGCCCGGCTTATGGGGCGCGTCTCGCTTAACCCCCTGGTTCATCTTGATCCGCTAGGGACGGCGATGATGGCCCTGGCTGCCTTCAGTGGGCGTGGGATCGGGTGGGGCAAACCGGTGCCAGTCAATCCCTTACATCTGAAGTATGGTCCCCGCGTGGGCATGGGTCTGGTGTCCCTGGCGGGTCCTTTGGCCAATCTCGCCACCGCGGGCATTCTGGGCCTGCCGTTCCGCCTTGGCATTCGCCTTCCTGGGTTGCTGCCTTTGCTCCTGTTGCAGATGCTTTTCATCAACATTGGCCTGGCAGCATTCAACCTGATTCCACTTCCGCCATTGGATGGATATGGAGTGCTGCAGGGCATTGTGGCTAGTGTTCGGGGGCCAACAGCATTTCGCCTGTCGCAGAAGCTAGCCACGTTCGAGCAGCAAGGAGCGCTCATGCTCTTCCTGCTGATCATCGCGAGCCAGTACATAGGAATTGACATGCTGGGTGGCTTCATGGACCCGGTTGTGAACTTGTTTTCCAAGTGGATACTCGGATTGTAGCAGGGCGCATCCTTCATCGCCTTCGTCAGTTCTGGTGGCACTTCAGGGCTCCTGCCGATGTTGTGGATATCGACCCCGTGGCCTACTTGAGCGATGGCCAGTTGGCGTTGTTCGATGCGATGTCTCCCTCAGAGCAGCGGCACGCGCGCACAACCTGGAATATCTTGCGGCAGGCAGGGCAAACGGATGTGCGACTGGCGCAAGCCGCGCTGCTTCACGATATTGGCAAAACGGCTTGCTCTGTGCACCTCTGGCATCGAGTGGCTAAGGTACTCCTTGAGGCCATTCGTCCGCAGTCACTGCTGTGGTTTGCGGAGAGTGCACCCGGCACATGGCGCTATCCACTCTACGTGCTCACACATCATGCCGAATTGGGGGCGCGCGCAGCGGAGAGTGTGGGCACCGATCCCTTGGTTGTGGCGCTGATCCGCTGGCACCATAGCCCCGGTCTCCCGGAGGGGCTGAATTCGGACGGGCGGCACCTGCTGTCGTTGGTTCGTTATGCAGACGAGTTGTCCTGATTGCTTGCGAAGGAGCGAACGATGGCTTTCAAAGTCACGATAGTCGGCCTGGGTCTGGTCGGTAGCTCGATCGGATTGGCACTGAGGAAGAGCTCCGCCAAGATAGCCGTTGTTGGACATGACAAGAACGCTGAGATTGCCCGCCGGGCCCACAAGTCCGGTGCCGTTGACAAGACTGAATGGAATCTCATCCAGGCCTGCGACGGGTCGGATCTGGTCGTGCTAAGCACACCACTGACTGAGATTCGTGACACGCTCGCGGCCCTGGCCAATGAGCTCATGCCTGGCTGTGTCGTCACGGATACAGGACGCCTTAAGGTGCCGGTTCTGCAATGGGCACAGGATACTCTGCCGAGCACGGTGCACTTTGTCGGTGGACACCCAATCGTTTCGATGCTGTCCAGCTCCGTGCCTATGCAGGACGAGGCTGAATGGGCCCAGCCTAGCGCAGAGCTCTTGTCTGGTGCGACGTATTGCCTGACGCCCAGTGCACATACAGCGCCAGAGGCTTTGCAAAGAGTGGCCGATCTGACCGAGACTGTTGGCGCCAAACCGTACTATCTGGACGCCGCAGAACATGATGGCCTGATTGCTGCTCTGGAGAGCCTTCCTTTGTTGTCTGCGCTGACCCTGCAAGCGACTGTGAGTAGTGCCCCAGCTCAACGCGAGATCTTACGCCTATCGGGTCTGGAGTTTGCTGCGGCGACACACGTGCTTGGGACTGACACGCAGGAACTCGCCGATCTGCTGATACACAATGCGGACAACACCATCCGCTGGCTCGATACAATGCAAGATAAGCTGACCACCCTGCGGCAGTCCCTGGCCGACGGCGATCTCTCTATCCTGAGACAATTCGTCACTGCCACGGTCGAGGCCCGGGAAGCCTGGCTGCGAAGCCAATCCACTCCTGAAGAGATGGATTATGGTGACTTTGGGGTTGGGCACATGATGTTCGGGGACCTGCTCAAGACACGCCGACCCAGGGGCCAATAGGCGTTGTCCGATCAACTCGCCCCGCCGGAATGCCTGACTGCGCGTCACGTTTTCCGTGTACTGATGATTGCATCTACCTCTTTCTTTGCTGATTACGGTTGCCATGTGCGCATTCTTGAGGAGGCGCGCATTCTGCAACAACTGGGCAATGACGTGACGATCTGCACTTACCACAACGGGAGAGATATTGACACGCTCGACATTCGTCGGACCATTCCGATTCCGTGGCGCACGCGTTATGAAGTGGGTTCTTCGCGACACAAGCTCGCCTTCGATCTTCTTCTAGGAGCCACAGTACTGCGAACCGCGCTTGCGATCAGGCCCAATGTTATCCATGGACATACACACGAGGCGGCCCTTCTAGGGTATCCGGCTAGCCGCGTCTTGCGCATACCCCTCGTGCTGGATTTCCAGGGGAGCATGACTGCTGAGATGGTTGATCATCGATTCCTCAATCCGTCAGGCCCTCTCTATAGCCCAGCGCGTAGGCTTGAGGAACGGATCGTGCAGCTGTCTCACGCGATTATTACCAGTTCGCTTCATGCTGAGCGGGTGCTGGTAGATGAGTTTGGTTGTGCCGCTGGCAAGATCACCGCCATTCCGGATTGTGTCAATGCGGCCTCCTTTGCGCCGCGCTCTGGTGAGAGCCGCTCGGAGCTGTTGACCATGCTTGGTATCCCTCCCCAGCGGCATGTCATCGTCTATCTTGGCCTCTTGGCAGAGTGGCAGGGTACAGGGCTACTGCTTGCGGCGGCACAGGAGCTGCTCCGGCGACGAACAGACGTACACTTTCTGATAATGGGTTTCCCATCGGTCGAGGCATACCGCCTGCGGGCGCAAGAGCTTGGCATCTCAGAGCACACCACCTTCACCGGCAAGGTGCCCTACGAGCAGGCCCCAGATTACCTGGCGCTCGGGGAAATCGCCGTGTCACCAAAAGTCTCCGAGACAGAAGGCAGCGGCAAGCTTCTGAACTACATGGCCATGGGCCTTCCAACGGTAGCCTTTGAGACACCGGTAAGCCGAGAATACCTGGGCGACTTGGGAGTGTATGCCTCCCGCCGTGATGCCGTTTCTTTGGCCCGGGCGCTAGAGGACCTTATTTCAGCACCCGCTCGCGCACGCGCCCTAGGCTTAGCCTTGCGACAAAGAGCTGAGGCTCTATACTCGTGGACACAGGCGGGCAGGAAGATCATGCGCGTGTACGAGACTTATGCTTGCTGAGCAACTTCCAACGTTTGTCCGATTGGAGAATTCCGTGACTACGAAGAACTACTATGTACATCCGACTGCCGATGTTTCTCCTGAAGCTCAGATCGGGCAAGGGACCAAGATCTGGCATCAAGCGCAGATTCGGGAAGGAGCACGTATTGGAGAGCAGTGCATTATCGGAAAGGGCGCTTACATCGACCTGAATGTGGTGATTGGCAACCGCTGCAAGGTACAGAATGGCGTTTTCGTCTATCATGGAGCCGTTGTTGAGGACGGTGTGTTCCTTGGTCCACAGGTCTGCCTTGCCAATGACAAGGCGCCACGGGCCATCACCCCCGAGGGCAGTCTGAAGGGAGACGCCGACTGGGAAGTNNCACCGTTATTGGCTATGGAGCGTCGATTGGCGCCGGGGCGATAATCTTGCCCGGTGTCACTGTAGGCGAGTTTGCAATGGTTGGGGCGGGGGCAGTGGTCACCAAGGATATTGTAGCCCACGGTCTGGTTGTCGGGAATCCCGCCCGACTGGTTGGTTATGCATGTGTCTGTGGCCATCGTCTTGGCACGGTCGAGACAGCCCCGTCACATGATTGTGCACCGCAGGATAAGCCCATGTCGCGATCGTACCGATGCTCGCGTTGCGGGCGTGAGTATACATTCCAAGACTAGACTTTTCAGGAGAGCATGGATGTCAATTCGATTTGGTACGGACGGCTGGCGCGCTGTCATCAGTGAGGAGTTCACTTTCGCCAACGTGCGCCTGGTGGCACGGGCGATATCCGACTATGTAAAAGAGATCACGGGCGCCACGGGTGCCGCCGTCGTGGTGGGATTCGATACACGTTTTCTTTCTGACCGCTATGCGATGGAGGTTGCCAGATGCATGGCGGATAACGACCTACAGGTTTACCTCAGCAATTCGGATTGCCCAACCCCGGCCATGGCATTCGCGATCCAGCATCTGAAAGCGGTAGGGGGTGTAATGGTAACCGCGAGTCACAATCCCCCGCGTTACAACGGCCTCAAGTTCAAGGGATATCACGGTGGGCCGGCAATGCCAGAGGAGACCCGTAGGATCGAGCAGATTCTGGAAAGGAATTTAGCCACGGGACTCACCACAGCCAGCAGCGACTGGACCCTCTCAGACGGGGTGGAAAGCTACCCTGGCATTACCCGCTTTGATCCCATGCCCCCTTACCTGGCCCATATTCGGACACTGGTGGATTTGCATGCGGTGCGGGCTGCGAGTCTGAAAGTGGCTGTAGACTCGATGTATGGCGCTGGCCGCGGGTACATCTCGGCGATATTGCGCGATGTGGGATGCGACGTGGTTGAACTGCATGGTGAGATGAATCCGGGCTTTGGCGGTATTCACCCTGAGCCAATCGAGCGTAATCTAGGCGACCTTCTCAAAGTAATCCGTGAGGGGCATTTCGATATCGGCCTGGCTACCGATGGCGATGCCGATCGGATCGGCGCAGTAGACGCGCAAGGTAGATTTGTCGATCCGCACCGAATTTTCTCGCTGATTCTGCACCATCTCCTCGAAACACGGTCGGCCCGGGGATCAGTGGTCAAAACGGTCTCCACTACTCAACTGCTCAACAAGCTTTGTCAACGCTACGGTCTGCCCTTGCATGAGACCCCAGTTGGCTTCAACTACATCTGTGAATGGATGCTCAAGGAAGATGTATTGATGGGCGGTGAAGAAAGCGGGGGCATGACAGTCAGGGGACATGTGCCGGATGGTGACGGCATTCTGATGGCCCTGTTTCTAATCGAATTACTGGCAACGCAGCAAGAGCCATTGCATGAAATCGTGGCTGACCTAATGCGGGAATATGGCGAGTTCCACTATGGTCGTCATGACTTTCACACTCGCGCGTTCGACAAGCAGCAGCTGACCGAGCGGCTGATGTCCGAGGCACCAGAGCGTATCCTCCATCATCGTGTCGTCCGCGTCAACAACAGCGATGGCGTCAAGTACCTGCTTGACGACGACAGCTGGCTATTGATTCGTCCGTCTGGGACCGAGCCGCTCTTGCGAATATATGCCGAGGCTCACGTACAGCAGGAGGTAGGCCTACTGTTGGCGGCTGGCGAGCACATAGCAGACATCTGATGCATAGACAGTCAGCCACCCGCACGGATCGGGACTTGCATTGGTAAGCAGATAGGCTGGGGGCGTAGCAATGACGGGCTTTACCCACTTACATGTCCACACCGAGTACTCCTTGCTTGACGGCATGAGCAAGATCGATGAGCTCGTGGAGCGAACTCGAGAGCTTGGCATGACGTCTCTCGCCATCACCGATCACGGTGCCATGTACGGCGTGCCCAAGTTCTATCGCGCGGCGACCGCAGCGGGCATCAAGCCAATCATTGGCTGTGAAGTCTATGTAGCGCCCGAAGGGAGACTGAAGCGCGTTTCGCGTCGAGAGTCTACACCATTTCACCTGATCCTGCTCGTCAAGAACAAGGCTGGCTACCAGAACTTGATCCGCCTGGTTACTCAGGCCCACCTCGATGGCTTTTATTACAAGCCCCGCGTTGATAAGGAACTACTGCGACAGTACAGCGAGGGATTGATCGCTACGAGTGCCTGCGCATCGGGGGAGATTGCCCGCCTGATCCAGACACGCCAACTGGATACGGCCCGTGAGGCTGTGCATTGGTATCGGGACACCTACGGGCCTCGGGGCTTCTACCTCGAGTTGCAGCGACACGTGGCGCTTCCTGATCTTGAGCCAATTAATCAAGCCTTGATACAACTCGGCCAAGACCTACAAGTTGACCTTGTAGCCACCAACGACGTGCACTATGTTCACCACGACGATGCAGCTGCACATGAAGTCCTTCTATGCATTCAGACGAGCACGACCATGGACGATTCAAATCGGATGCGTATGGGCGGAGACGACTTTCATCTCCGCAGTGGCTCGGAGATGGCGGCATTGTTCGCCGATTTACCTGCAGCCCTGGAAAACACGGAGCGCATCGCTGCAGACTGCAACTTTGAACTAGAGAATGAGGGATTTCACCTTCCAGCGTTTGAGGTGCCGGAGGGACTGACGCCCCAGACGTATCTTGCACAGCTCTGCGAGGTTGGGCTGGCGCGCCGCTACCCCACCATTACGCCAGAACTGCGCCATCGCCTGGAACACGAGCTTGCCATCATCCACGACATGGGCTTCGACTCTTACTTCCTGATCGTCTGGGATCTGGTGCGCCATGCACAAAGCAAGGGCATCTGGTGGAACGTTCGTGGGTCGGCCGCAGGTAGCATCGTCTCGTATTCGTTAGGCCTGACCAACCTCGAACCTCTCAGCAACGGCCTGATCTTTGAGCGTTTCCTCAATCCGGGCCGGATCACGATGCCGGATATCGACCTGGACTTTCCCGATGATTGTCGGGATCAGATGATCGAGTACGTGAACCTCAGATACGGTGCGGAGCAGGTAGCGCAGATTGCCACCTTCGGTACACTGGCTGCACGTGCATCGATTCGTGATGTCGGTCGGGCCCTGGGTCTTCCTCCTGGAGAAGTTGACCGCCTGGCCAAACAAGTGCCCGGCGGCGTCAAGGTAAAGCTGAAGGATGCCCTGCAACCACCCCAGGAACTTGCCGCGACATACGAGCAAGATGGCTATATCCACGACCTGATTGACACAGCCCTTCGCCTGGAAGGAATTGCCCGACACATCTCCACGCATGCGGCGGGTGTGGTCATTGCAGACAAAGCATTGGTCGAGTACGCCCCCGTCCAGCGCATTCCGAGGGGAGACGCCCTGATTACGCAATATGCGATGGATGCGCTTGAGGACATTGGCCTGCTCAAGATCGACTTCTTGGGGTTGTCCCAGTTGACAAGCATGCGAGAAGCCGTCGCGCTGATTAACCAACGCCACGCAACCGACTTCACTCTGGAGAACATCCCAGTTAACGATCCCGAAATCTATGCACTGTTGTCGGCCGGTAACGTCACAGGGCTTTTCCAGGTTGAGGGCTCTGGGATGCGACGCGTCTTGCAGGAACTGCAGCCATCGACCTTTGAGGATGTCGTGGCGCTACTGTCGCTTTACCGGCCGGGCCCGATGCAGTTCATCGAAAACTATGTTTCGCGCAAGCACGGACAGGAGAAGGTTGAATACATCGACCCCAGCCTGGAGCCAATACTGCGCGAGACCTATGGGATCATCGTCTATCAGGAACAGATTATCCGCATTGCAACGGACATAGCCGGTTACAGCAGTGCCGAAGCTGACTTGATGCGCCGCGCAGTCGGCAAGAAGAAAGAGCAGGAGCTCAAGAGCCAAAAGGAAAAATTCGTCCAAGGCGCCGTTGCCCGTGGTATGCCAGCCAACAAAGCCGAGGAGATCTTTTCAGCTATCGAGTACTTTGCCAACTACGGCTTTAACAAGGCTCATAGCGCCTCCTATGCTGTGATCACGTGCCAGACGGCCTTTCTCAAGGCACACTATACCATCGAGTACATGACTGCCCTACTCTCTGTCGAGCGCAGCAACCCTGACAAGGTCCGCCTACTGGTGGCCGAATGTCGTCGGCTAGGTATAGACATCCTGCCGCCAGACGTGAGCCATAGCGGTATCAACTTTTCGATCGAGACTTCTCAAAGCAAAGATCAGGTTGCCAAACAAGGCATTCGGTTCGGATTGGGTGCGATCAAGAATATTGGCGAATCGGCACTGCAGCTGATTCTAACAGAGCGAGCTGCTGGAGGTCCATTTGTCACTCTGTCGGACTTGGCGCGTCGGGTCGACCTGCGTGCACTGAACAAACGTGCTCTCGAATGCCTGATCAAGGCGGGTGCTTTGGATTGTCTGGAGACAAGGCCCAGACTACTGGCCCTGATGGATCGTATGATGAGCTTGAGTCAGCTCCACCACGAAGCCAAGGCGGTTGGGCAACTGTCCTTTGACATCACGCCCAAGACAGAGGCGACGCGGATTGAGCTCATGGGTGACCAAGTCGCTGAACCGCCTATCTCTCAGGATGAGATGTTAAGCTGGGAGAAAGACCTGCTCGGCGTGTATGTATCAGAGCATCCCCTGCAGCAGCTTGTGCGCATGAATTCCAAGGACTGTACTCCGCTCGATCAGATTGACGAGTCTCTCAAAGGCCATAAGGTGAGCATCGCTGGACGTGTGGCGCGGGTCCGGACGCTCACCACTCGCAAGGGAGATGAGATGTCTTTCGTCGAGCTGGAGGACCTGAGTGCTGCGATCGATGTGGTCGTCTTTCCAGGCTGCCATCAGAAGTTCAGAGAGCTCTTGATTGAGGATCGGCTGCTGATCGTTGAGGGCAGGATTGACCTGCGCGACGGTAAGGCGCAGATGATTGCAGATACAGTGCGCGACCACAACACCGCTGGACTCGATACTTCTTCGCCCGTGCGCGTCTACCAGCTAGAGGTCAATTTGCGATGCAGTGGGAACCGTGAACATGACGTGCATCTCTTGCAGCAAGCCTACAACATCCTCACCAAGCAGGTAGGCCCCGATCGTTTCTTCTTCAATGTGATCAGCGACCACGGGTGTGTGCAACTGGACTTTCCGAATGCGACGACTCGATTTGATCCAGAGATCGATGGGATGTTGCATGGGCTGTTGGGCAATGATGCGGTTCATGTGACCTGGACTGAGGCCTAAGTGATCTGCGGGTACTTGATTGCTCAAGAGCGATATCGGCGCCGACGCGTTTGGGCACCCTATGGGCTCAACCCGAGACAACATGATGGAGGTAGTTCAGGAGATGCGCTGCCGTGCTCTGGTCTTGTCATCGGCGGAAGTGCCGCCGACAAGAGCAGTGGAGCACGTGTTAAGTCTTGGCGCTAGGCCGATGCTGCTGCGCCATAGTAGGGTCGGGAGGGTCATATGAGCTACCAGAATATTCTGGTCGAGATCTCTGCTCGTATCGCGACAGTGACGCTCAATCGCCCGCAGGTGTTGAACGTACTGAATCGTGCGACGATGAACGAGCTGGCACAAGTGATCGACCAACTCGGCCACGATGACAATGTGCGATGCATCATCCTCACGGGGGCAGGCGAAAAGGCTTTCGCAGCTGGAGCGGACATCAACGAATTGCGTGCGATTCGTGACGCCGACGACGGAAACGCCTATGCCACTTGGGGACAAGATGTCTTCTGCAGACTCGAGAGTATTGGCAAGCCGGTGATCGCCGCAATCAACGGGTATGCTCTGGGCGGCGGCTGCGAGCTGATCATGGCCTGCGACATGCGTCTTGCCGCTGATGCTGCCCGCCTCGGCCAGCCTGAGGTCAACCTGGGCATTATCCCGGGGTTTGGAGGCACGCAGCGCCTGCCAAGGTTGGTCGGGAGAGGAGTAGCCAAGTGGCTCATCTTCTCCGGAGAAATGATATCCGCCCAAGAGGCCTGGCGCATCGGCCTGGTGGACTGGGTCGTTCCGGCCGCTGAGCTAACGAGCGCGGCCATGGAGTTAGCCGGCAAGCTGACCAGCAAGGCGCCGATCGCGATTGCCCTGGCCAAACAAAGCATCAACCTGGGGACAGAAGCCGATCTGAAGACAGCTTGTGCCTACGAAGCAAGCCTCTTTGGGTTGGTCTGTGGCACTCAGGATCATATCGAGGGGACATCGGCTTTCCTGCAGAAGCGTGTTGCGCAATTCACTGGCCGGTGAAGCTTCACAGCTGGGAAGCCAAACTGCGCGAACCTATCCTCGGTAGACCGCAAATGCCCATGAAACGCTATTCAACGCAGCAATTGGCCAACATTCTGTTGTTGCTGGTCTTGTGCCTGGGAGCTGCCCTCCGTTTCTATCGTATCCAGGCACAGAGTCTCTGGAATGACGAAGGCACAACTGTAGCGCTTGTGTCACGTAGTCTGGCGGTGATCACTCAAAGCGCCGCCAACGATATCCATCCCCCGCTTTACTACTACCTGTTGCACTTTTGGACCCGGTTATTTGGCACCAGTGAATTGGCTGTGCGCTCCATGTCGGCAGCTCTCGGTGTGCTGCTGGTCTTCTTTACCGCGATTTTCGGTCGAGTGACGCAGGGGGCCAATCCTAGGACACGAGAGTACGGGTGGGTCGGATTGATCGCGGCAGCGTTCGCTGCCCTGTCGCCATTGCAGGTGCACTATTCTCAGGAAGCCCGCATGTATATGCTGACCGCTTTTCTGGCGACGGTAGCGACTCTGGCTCTTGTGCGTGTTCTCGAGTATCTGTACTCAGGCTGGCAGGCGAAAGGCAGACGATTCTTGTGGGCTGTCGCAGCCTATGTGGTCATCTCAATTCTCCTCCTTCACTGTCACTACTTCGCGGTGGCGGTCATTGCAGCCCACAACCTGACCTTCCTGGTTAGATGGCTTGTCTGGGTGCGATCTCGGCTGCGTGAAGGATCCGGTGATGAGCATGGACTCACCTCGCAGCGCCACAGAGGATCATTCTGGCAACCTGTGCTAACCTGGCTGGCGATTCAGGCGGCGATCGTTTTGGCCTACGTTCCGTGGCTGATCCTGGCTGCGGATCAACTGCGCGTATGGCCCGCCATTAGCCAATCGCAAAACCTTGCGTTGCTGCTAACTCGGAGTTTTAAGCACCTTGCGTTGGGTATCCCCGGCGCCGTGCAGGGCGGCGTGACATGGGTGGCGCTCGCCGGAATCCTGCTGGCCGGCACTTGGGCTCTTCTCTTGCGCGTGTTAAACGGGCAGCACACTACTGCATCTGCCGCAGTGCTGTGTCACTACTATGTGCCAATTGGCGTGCTATACCTGCTTTCGCTGCGCCGTCCCATGTATGACCCCAAGTTCCTCCTGTTATGTACTCCTGCGTTGCATCTGTTGATGGCAGAGGGCATCTTGGCCCTGGCTCGGTTGACCACCCGAATCTGTGCAAGGGTTCGGATCGCTGTGGTGCTGGCTTTCATCTTGTCAGTGGCGGTGCTTTCTGCGACCGCCCTGGCCGCCTATTATTGGGACCCGCGTTATGCCCGCGACGACTACCGGGGCATTGCGCAGTACATTGAGGCAGTGGGACAACCAGGCGACGCAATTCTGGTCAACGCCCCTGCACAGGTTGAGACATTTGCATACTATTATCGTGGTACCCTGCCGGTTCATCCGCTGCCTTCGAGGCGTCCCCTAGATGAAGCGGAGACACTTCTCGATCTTCAGCGGATGGCGCAAGGAAAGGGCAGAGTCTTTGCCATTCTGTGGGCAACAGACGAAAGCGACCCTCAGCGCTACATCGAGGGTTGGCTGGACCAGAATGCCTATAAAGCAACGGATTCTTGGTTTGGCAACGTGCGTCTGGTGACCTATGCTGTGCCAGTACAAGGGGGAATCACTGACATCCAGCACCCGCGGCAGGTGGATCTGGATAACCAGGTGCGCTTCCTTGGCTATAGTCTCCTGACCCCAGAGGTCAAGGCAGGCGACATTGTGCAACTGACCCTCTTCTGGGAAGCCATTCGTCCTGTTGATGAGCGGTACAAGGTGTTCACCCACATATTGGATGCGCACGGGCATCTTGTCGGTCAACGCGATGCTGAACCCGGCGGGGGAGCAAACATCACGACAATCTGGCCCGTAGGCACGGTAATGGCTGACAACTATGGGTTGCCCGTTCTGCCAGCAGTGCCTCCTGGGGAGTATTCCATTGAGATCGGCATGTACAGCCTCACTGATGGTCATCGCCTGCCCGTGATAGAGCAAGGGCAACCTGTGACAGATCATATCCTGTTGCAGCCCGTGAGGGTTGTCCGCTCGGTGCCTCCGCCTCTGGTTGTGCTGGCAATGCAAGAGCCGGTGCACGTCACTTTCGGCGATGTCACGCTGCTTGGCTATAGTATGAGCAAGCTCGGTTCTGAGCATGCGCCCGAGACGCCAATCCGGCCTGGGGATGTCCTCCACCTTACACTGTTCTGGCAAGCGAACCAGCAGCCAACGCAGGATCTGGTGCTTGTGCTGCGCCTGCAGGGCGCAGATGCAAAGGTGTATCTGGAACAACGGGCGGAGCCTACTGCAGCAGAGTATCCTGTCACCCAGTGGCAGCCAGCGGAGATTGTCCGTGATCAGCATCATCTCTATCTGCCCGCGGAGCTGCCCCGACAGCTCGAGATATGGCTAGCAGTGTACGGCCTACCCACCGACAGGGCCATCGGCTCACCTGTTCACCTAACGGATCTGCGGCTGCAATGATCTCGAGGCTTGGGATGAACCGTTACTCAACATCGGCCAACGTGTGTGGCGAAGTTGGGTCTAAATGAGCCTCCGAAAACGGCCTGGACGTTGGGAGTCCGAAGATGTGCTGGACGGCCTCTGGCACATTCTGGCATCACCGTACCTTACATTGTTGCTGTTGTCAGGCTTGATCATGCTTGTACTGCTAACAGTTGCGCTGCCACAGCGCCCTCTGACAGCTCAATCACCTTCGTCGATAGGTACTTTGTGGCTAGCCGCCCTCCGAGAGAGGTTTGGCACAGCCGCGGACTTGCTGCTCGCGCTGGGGCTTGTCGATATCCGAAACGGGCGGTTTCTGCGACTGTGGCTGGGGCTACTGGTTCTGCATCTTATCGTTGCCTGCCTGGACCTGATTTTTCCTCGCCACTTCCGAACAAACCCGGATGCGACAACGGTGATCTGCCAATCGATGGACGTCGAGCCTACTCGTCTCCTGGAAGATACCAGGAGCCTATTAGCGACAGCACACTATCGCTGGGTCTGCTTTGAGGAGCAGAATCTGATCCACGTGTCCCGTGCGACCGGCGGACTGCTCGCCATCTACATTGGAGCACTAACCTGTCTGGCCGCCGCCCAATTGAGCGCGCGTACGGGCTGGTGGGAGGAGGGAGTCTTACTTCGTTCTGGACAACTCCTAGCGTTAGGGCATGGGACAGAGCTAACCGTGCGTGCGACGGTCAGGAATTCTGAGGTTGGTGCACCTACTGAACAGCAGAATTGGCAGACAGAGCTATCCTTCGTACGAGGTAATCAAGAGATAGGGCGGAGAATACTGCGCCAAGACCAAACCGTCTTCTTCAATAACTTGGCATTCTACGAGACTTCTTCTGAGCCAGCTCTGCTGATCAGAGCGACCGACCACGATGGCCGTGATTTGGGATTGCGCACCCCTGAAACTGGGAACACAGAGTTCCGTCTTGTCTCCCTGCGTTTTCGTGCCGAAGATACCACACGCTACATCGTGGATCCCGGGCTCTCAGCGGGGGGAGTGACCTCACGAGCATCGCCACAGCGCGGCAATGAACGATATGTCTTGGTGCCAATTCGAGACATCACTCTGCGCCTGATTTTCGAACCTGCGGGGGGCCAAAGCAACCTTGCTGGCAGGTTCCGCATCGAAGCCTATCGCGGTGCCGAACCCACGCCATTCTTCCGTCAAACTGTCTCTACGGCGACGACTCTGGAAATAGAAAACGATCGCTATACTCTGGAGCCGCAACGGTACGCCGTCGTCAAGTATGGACAGGATTTTGGTGTTGTGCTGTTCTTGATCGGAATGCTGGTTACGATCGTGGGCTTTTTCACGACTGTCTGGAGGCCTCCGGAACGGCTGTGGCTGGTGGTTGGCCAAGATGATGGTCACGCGACACTATCCACTGGCGGAGTCTACGGGGATTGCTCAAAGATCGTTCCCTGGCTTTCAGCTGCGTTATGCGCGAAACACGAGGGCAGCCACAGTATAGCCCCCCGCTCTCGGGCTGAAGGCAACTAGGCGACGATGGATGCGCAACTGGCGGTCGTAACATTGTTAGGGATGGCGTCTGGCGGCCTGGCCACTGCGTCGCTTGTTGGCTGGTGGCAGGCTCGACAGGCATACCTGGTCCGGGCGAATCGACGCCGCCGTCTGGTGTTGGCCTTGATCCTCTTGGCGATGGTCAGCTCTCTGTCCGCAATGGCTGTGGAGTCACTGACCTACCAGGTCTGGCCGCTGAGTAGCACCTCGGATGTGCTGTTGGTGTGCGTGGTCAGCGCTCTGGTGGTAGCGCTGTTGGCTATCAGGGGGACTGAAGCACCGAACGGGCTCGCGGTTTTGGCCGCGATGTGCAGCACATTTCTGGTGTGGAGACTGGCCATTGGACGAGGGATGCCCCTCGACTCGTCAATACACGCGATGCCCAAGGTATTCAGCCTTGCCTCACACCTCACGCTGGGCTGTGCTGCGGGCATCTTTGTTCAGGTGGGCTGCGGGGCAATCGCCCAGCTGCTCCTGTCAGCTTTCCACCATCCAACGCCGTTGGTCTCCTCGCACCAGACACAGGCGTCGGATCCGGTTGCCGCAACGCCCGACCTCGCGATCCTTGGCCTGGTGCTTCTTCTGCTCTCACTGCTATTCAGCACCCTGGTTGAGCTGCTACGCTCAGGTGTACCCCCGATCTGGGCGTTGCCGGAGACATGGAAGGTTCTGCTGGCGCTGTGGTATGGCACACGTTGGTGTGCCATAACCGTACTTGGCTGGAAGGGTAAGGGACGGTTTATGATAGAGGCGGCAGGCCTCATCCCCACGCTGGCTCTCTTGTCTGCACTGGTGAGCTAGAGTGATGGCCAGTTGGGCGCTTTCGAGGGCCGGGTGTTGAGAGAAGAACGGGCCAGCATTCTGTTTGTCCTGCCGTCCCTGGGGGGAGGAGGTGCGGAGCGCGCTACGCTTGACGTGATGCGAAACCTGGACAGAGAAAAGTTCTCCCCTTCACTAGCCGTGTTCTCCGACCAGGGAGTGTTCAGGTCACAGGTCCCTGCAGATGTGCCGGTCTATGACCTGCGCGGGAAAGGACCACATGATCCCAGACTGGTATTCCGTTTGGCAAGGTTGTTGAGGGATAGCCCTCCCCTGGTGGTGTTCAGTGTACTCCGCTTCGCCAACCTTGTGACCATACTCGCTCACGGCCTCGCCCACAGTTCAGCTGTCCTTGTGGTCAATGAGCAGAACATGCCCAGCGCTGAGTTTGCGACTCACGGGAAGGCCTGGCTGAAAGAGCACGCACTGCGCCGGCTGTACCCTCGTGCTGACCTTGTGGTCGCCATCTCCGAAGGGATCGCTGCGGAGCTGAGGAATGCATACGGGCTCATGGGGGGCCGGGTCCATGTGATTCCGAATCCCGTGGACCTGGAGCGGGTGAGGCAATTGGCTGCCGAGGCTGTGGAGCACCCCTGGTTCGGCAAGGATGATCCGGTGATTCTATCAGTTGGCAGACTGCATCCCCAGAAGGGATTTGTCCACTTGATCCGCGCGTTCGCGCTGGTTCGAGATTCGATGCGCTGCCGACTGGTCATCCTTGGAGAAGGCCCGCTACGCTCGGATCTAGAGCAGCTCGTTAAAGACCTTGGCCTCGTCGCAGACGTGAGCATGCCTGGGTTTGAGCTGAACCCCTACAAGTATATGCAAGAGGCGGATCTATTCGTGCTCGCGTCCCTCTACGAAGGGTTTGGTATCGTCCTAGTAGAGGCGCTGGCCTTGGGTAAGCCCGTCGTGGCCACCAGGTGCCCATCAGGGCCCGATGAGATCATTCCCAACGAGAATGTCGGCATTCTCGTATCGCCAGGCGACGAGGCTGAGATGGCACGGGCAATACTGCGAGTGCTTCATGACCCCAATCTGGCCCGCAAGCTCTCAGAAAACGGCCGGAGACGGGCCGACGAGTACAGCGTAGATCGAATTGCTCGACAGCACGAAGCTCTGCTGACCAGCGCCCTGCGATCCTCTCCTCGCCCATCCTGACACCGCAAAGGTATACGAGTTTTTGCTGCCATAGGCCGGAAGCAGCTACAATACCTCCGCCACGTGCCCCATCGGATAGCGCTCAGCACTGGGGCACCTACTCTTGCCAAGTCTATCAGCAGGCAGCACGGGAGGGCCAGACATGTCCATGGCCAGCAACAGGAATGCGATCGTCACTGGTGTGGCTGGCTTTATCGGTTCACACCTTGCAGAGCAGTTAGTCAGCGATGGCTATGATGTCGTTGGCATTGACGCTTTCACTGACTACTATCCGCGGGTCGCAAAGGAAGCGAATCTTGCCGATCTCTATCACTCACCTCATTTCCGTTTGCTGGAAGGTGACGTTCTGGACATCGACTGGGTGCCGCTGCTCGGCGACACTCAATACCTGTTCCATGCAGCGGCACAGCCAGGAGTGCGAGGAAGCTGGGGCGAGAGCTTCGGAGTATATGTTCGCAACAACATCCTTGCCACTCAGAAACTCCTGGAGACCGCTCAGGCGATAGGCTCGCTCAAGGCTTTCATCTTTGCCTCCTCATCCTCTGTCTATGGCGATGCCGAGAGCTTGCCGACTTTCGAGCATGCCGAACTCAAGCCAGTGTCTCCCTACGGAGTGACCAAGGCAGCCTGCGAGCACTTGTGCCGCGCATATCACAAGAGCTTTGGTCTGCCCGTGGTAACCTTGCGCTACTTTACCGCCTTTGGCCCACGCCAGCGCCCAGACATGGCCTTCCACCGTTTCATTGGTGCCATACTGCATGAGCAGGAGATTGTGATTTACGGCGATGGCGAGCAGACCCGCGATTTCACCTTTGTGAAGGACGCTGTGCGAGCTACGGTAGCAGCAGCGACCAATGGGCCGCCAGGGCAGATCTTTAACGTGGGGGGCGGGTGTCGCATTTCGGTCAATGAGACGATTCGCATCCTTGAAGATATCATGGGCACGCGCGCCCGGGTTCGCCACCTGCCCGCGCAAAAGGGTGATGCCCGACACACCTCTGCGGACATCTCAAAGGCGGCGGAGGCACTGGGGTACAGACCAATGGTCGGAATTGAGAAAGGGCTGAGGCAAGAAGTCGCATGGCTTAAGGCCTCTCTCAAATGAGCTGCCTGTGCCGCAAGGCCGTGAGGATGCCAGAACCGACGGGCAGGTTGAGATGCGCATCCTGATCACCAGTGATATCTTCCCCCCAGATGCTGGTGGTCCCGCTTCCTATGTACCCGCACTTGCCACTGAGCTGTCCAGGCGCGGCCATACAGTACATGTCTTGACCTATAGCATCGTAGCGGAGTGGGCGGGGGACGCGTCCTATCCTTTCTCTGTCGAACGCATCGTGGTGGGGGGCTCTCGCCTCTCACGCCTGCGAAAAACAGCGAGTCGAATCGCTTCCTACGCCGCGCATGCCGATGTCCTCTACATCAATGGATTGCTGATGGAGAGCGCCCCGCTCATCGCGCTGACTCACAAACCCGCCGTGGCAAAGGTCGTCGGTGACATCGCCTGGGAGCGGGCGCGAGACAAGGGCTGGACCTCTGATGAGTTCGAACCATTCCAGTCCAGACGCTATGGCCTTGGCATCGAGCTACGACGGGCCTTGCGCCGGTGGGTGCTGCAACGGATGAAAGCCATCATCGTGCCAAGCGCTTACCTCAAGGGCGTTGTGACCCACTGGGGTCTGTCGCCGGATCGCATTCGCGTGGTCTACAACGCTTTTGAGCCCGCTACTGGAGATGCTCACCCTGCCCGAGTATCTCTAGATGCCCCGACCCGCCTGGTCACGGTATGCCGGCTCATGGCGTGGAAGGGTGTCGCCGGGCTGATCCAGACTGTTGCTGATCTGCCCGACGTCGGGCTACTTATCGTAGGCGACGGACCAGAGCGAGCTGCCCTGCACACCCTTGCTTCTCAGCTGGGCGTGGCCGACAGAGTACATTTCGCAGGCCAGGTGCCGCGCGATGACGTTGGAGGATATCTGCACGCGTGTCACATTTTTGCCCTGAACTCGCGCTATGAGGGCCTGCCGCATGTGTTGCTGGAAGCGATGGCGGTTGGGCTGCCCGTCATTGCAGCCGATGCTGGCGGCTGCCGCGAAGTCGTTCAGCATGGGGAGAACGGCCTGCTGGTCCTACCCGGTGATACGGAGGCGCTGCGACAGGCGATTCGCTTCCTGGCTGACAACCCGAGCGAGTGCCAGCGGCTTGTGCGTGGCAGCCAGGCAACCCTGTCTAGATTCAGTCGGCAGAGCATGATGGACCAGACTGAAACAGTGCTCACAGCTGCTGCGCGGCAAGCATGAACTTGTTAGCGCTCAGCTTCGATCAGGCACTCGTGGATCGCCGCGCGGCTGCTCACAAGGAAGCTCTCGCCCGTCAAGAAAGCTATGCGAGTGAGTTGCTCCGCAGGTCTCCTGGCAGCCGCATCTGGATCACTGTGCGTGCGACCAATCGTGGCCAGACCATGCAGCAGGACTTAAGCGTGGGTGCACTGGAGATCCGTGCCGCGCCGAGCTCGACGGCGGGGTTTGCCTACACCGCGTACAGCCACGGTCGGTCCCTATTCCACCGGCAAGGCCTGGACCTGGTAACCACGCAATCCCCTTTTGTCGACGCATGTGTCGCGTGGCTGCTCAGGAAGAAATGCGGGGTAAGATTCCTGACACAGCTGCACCTGTCGACTTTGGATGATCCGTACTGGCTACGAGAAGGCCCTGCCAATCGCTTTCGGGCCCAGCTTGGCCGGTGGATGCTCAGGGAAGCGGATGCGGTGAGGGTAGTCTCGCGCGCGGCCTCCACCTGGGTGCAGGAACAACTGAAGGTGCCCAGCGACCGGGTCTTTCTCATTCCTGTTGGCAGTGCCCTGATCGACGAAGCTGGCCTGCCTCCAAGAAGGCCTTACCACAACAAGACAGTTCTGTTTGTCGGACGGCTCAGCCCGGAGAAGGGGTTGACCACACTGCTGAGGGCTTTCGCGGGAGTTGCGGAGCGCTCTGCCAGGCTCTTGGTGGCCGGTGATGGCCCCTCAAGACCGGCCTTGCAGGCACTAGCTGGCTCGCTACGGGTGCAGGAAAGGGTTGAGTTCCTTGGTTGGGTTTCTCAAGGGGATCTCGCCAACCTGTACCGAAACGCAGGTGTCGTTGTTGTCCCTTCACTGCACGAGTCATTTGGTCGCGTGATTGTAGAGGCGATGTCCTTGGGAACGCCGGTAGTGGCCACCGATACCCAGGGAGCCAGGGAGCTGATCGTGGATGGGCTGACCGGCAGGGTCGTCCCGGTGAATGACGTTTCTGCCCTGGCCCAGGCCATCGGTGATACCTTGAGGAATCCAGAAAGGGCCTTTCAAATGGGCCTGGCAGCGCGGTCGCATGTGCGAGAGATGCTGGATCCGCAAGCCCTGTGCGCTGCCCAGGTAGACATGTGGCTGAAGGTGGCGGCAACGTGAAACCGAAGCTGGTGTACGTGCTGCCGGTGTATGACGCCAACTCTGTGGAACACACCTTTCACATGCACAGCTTTCTCACGCAAGTAGCCAAGTACATGGACGTTCTGGTAGTCGTCGAACGCACGCTGGGCTCGATCGACCTCCAGGGAGTTGCAGTCTACCAACGCCGAGTACAGCTGCCGATACTCAAGCACTTGGAGACGCTGGCAGCGATGCTATGGGCTCGTTTGCACGGATATCGCTGCTTCTACACACACTACTCAACATCCGCTGGAATTCTCTCGGCAATCGTGACCCGGTTATTCGGCGGCGTATCCTACTACTGGAGCTGCGGTCAGATGATGCTGTTTGTGCCCAAGAGAATCGGTAGCCTGTCGGATTTGCGGGACATGATGCGCAACCGTTGGCTCTTGGGTCTGACGCTCCACTCTGTGCACTGTCTGGTCACGTGCAATGCAACCATGGCCCGCTACTACAGTGAGCATTATTCGCTTGCACCATCGCGGATCCGCGTGATTCCCAACTGGGTAAAACTGGAGCGTTTCGCAGACCTGCCAACGCGCGCAGCCCTGCGTGTCGAACTGGGCTGGCCGCATGACAAGAAGATCGTGCTTTTCCTGCACCGACTGTCTGAGCGCAAGGGGGCACATTTGATTGTGCCGATTGTTCAGCAGCTGCTCCAGAACAATGCTGGCGCAGCATCCCAGTGGCTTATTGTCATTGTTGGCGGCGGGCCTTACAAGCAGCAGCTAGAGTCGGATATTCGCCAGGCCGCATTGTCGGACCTGGTCAAGGTCGTCGGCCCGGTACCGAATCGCGAGGTGCCCAAGTACTATGCGGCTGCTGATGTATACATGATGCCCTCTGTGGAAGAAGCGTTCGGCCGCACGCTGCTGGAGGCGATGGCCTCAGGATGTCCCATTACCGCCATGGACGTCGGTGGGGTCCGTGATGTCCTGTCGCCAACACAGCAGCGCTTCCTTGTGCCAGGGAATGATACTGCAGCCATGGCCGCGTCACTGGAAACCCTGCTGAGGGAAGATGCCCTCAGGCAGGAATTGGTCGCCGCCGGGCACGAACATGTCAAGAAGTTCGCGGAAGGCGTCGTTGTGCGCTCCTTCGTCTCCCTGACAGGTCATGCTGGTGCTGATGCACCCCCACAGGGAGTCGAGACTGGCTGCACATAGGCTGCTCAGGAAGGACTGACGATGCCCCCACCGATGGCACGCCTGCGCATTCTGCGCTCGCTTTTGTTCGGTTACCCGAATATGCAGCTCGACCGGCTGGACTATGACGACTACTGGGATCACCGCAAGCCATCGGCGGTTCAGCCGAGATATCACCTGATAGCGGACATCGTTGAGCCCCATTCCTCCGTGCTGGATCTGGGTTGTGGTGACGGCGCTTTGCTTGCCTACCTTGCAGAGGCCAAGCATGTTCAGGCGGTAGGGGTAGATGTCTCGCAGAAGGCAGTGGAGCGCGCGCGGAGTCGTGGCGTGCAGGCCTATGTGGCCGATATCACTGAGGAAGGATACCGACCGCAGCAGGTATATGACTATGTGCTGCTTTCAGAGGTTCTGGAACACTTGGAAGACCCGGAGGATCTGTTGCTCAGACTGAAAGGGTTTGTCCGACGTGGCCTCCTAGTCAGCGTTCCGAATATCGGGTTCTGGCCCTATCGGCTGCGCCTTCTGCTAGGGCGCTTTCCCGTGCAATGGGCCTTACACCCGGGCGAGCATCTGCGCTACTGGAGCGTGGCGGATTTCGTGTGGTGGTCCAGGGCGCTCGGCTACGAGGTTGACGCAGTGGTGGGCACCAACGGATCCAACCCCCTCGGCCTGAAGCTCTTCAAATCGCTGCCCGGGCTATTTGGTCTGCAAATATTGTACTGTTTGCGTGCTCCCGCGGGGGCAGCGACAACTGGGGACTCAGGTCCACGTCTGAATGGCACGAACCCGCCTGGACAAGATAGTGTGGTCGTTGATGACTCGCCCAGAGCAGAGTAGGCGCATGAGGGTCTGCTACTTCGGACAATATGACCCACAGTACCCGCGGAATCTTGTGATACGCAAAGGGCTTGCCGCAAATGGGGTAGAGGTTGCCGAATGTCGGATCAGTGGCGCCTATGGCATAGGGCAGTATCGCGCCCTGGTCCGCCGCATGTCCGAGATGCGAGATCAGTTCGACGTACTCATAGTTGCCGAGCACAACCAGTTCGCTGTGCCTTTGGCTCGCCTATTCGCATCGAGACGACGTGTACCCCTGGTTTTCGACGCCTTGACCTCCGCCTATGACTCTGATGTTGTGGACCGTCAGCTCGTCAGGCCAGACACATGGCGCGCCAAGCGGCTGTTCTGGATGGACCGTATCGCTATGCAAGCAGCGGATGTGATCCTGGTAGATACGGATCAGCACAGACAGTACTTTGGCCATGTTTTTGGCGTGCATCAGGATAAGATTGCTGTGGTCCCCGTCGGAGCGGATAACGACATCTATTATCCCCAACCAACGGGTGCGACGCGACCAGGGTGCTGCAGGGTGCTATTCTGGGGTACTTACATTCCACTTCATGGCGTGGCAACGATTCTATACGCTGCTAGCCTGCTTCGCGAGCAAGCTGGGATTAGCCTTGAGTTGATCGGCGATGGCCAGATGTACCAGGCAATGCGTAATCTCGCACAAGAGTGGCATCTGCCGGCTACTCTCTTTCGTCCTCGCCTTCCTCAGATCGATCTTGCGTCGGCAATCCGGCAAGCGGATGTCTGCCTCGGCATTTTTGGCGACACGGCCAAAGCGAAGCGTGTGGTGCCAAACAAGGTCTATCAAGCCCTGGCTTCGCGCAAGCCGGTAGTAACCGGCGATACCCTGGCAATTCGCGAGCTCTTCGTGCCAGAACGCCACTTGGGTGTGGTTCCTCTGGCAGATGGTGTGGCGCTCGCAGACGTGCTGCTGGACATGCAGAGAGATCGAAACCGTCGGGAGCTATTGGCTGCGCAAGGCTATCAATGGTATTGTGAGGCATTCACGCCGGAGCGGATCGGCCATCTGATGGTGGCAGTTCTTGAGAAGACGGTCAGCGCCCGAGGGTGATGGAGCACGGCGGATGCCGATTCGGCATAGCGGCTACCAATGGACAAACGCGAAGGCATAGACATGCATGACTGGAAGCGCAGCGGGGAGCGTCTGGTCCCGGGCCATGCCTCTGCGCGCGTGCTGCTCGACCATACCAGCCAGTACCAGTACATTGTACGGAATCTACAGCTCTCCGGACGACGGATACTCGATGTTGCCTGCGGCGTCGGTTTAGGCAGCCGTACCTTTGCAGAGCACCAGCCCGCTTGCGTAATTGGGGTGGACATATCAGGCGAAGCGCTCTTCTATGGGCGAAGGCACTTTGCCCACGAACGAGTGCGGTGCTGCCTTGGTGATGCCAGCCATCTGCCCTTCCCGGACGGAATGTTCGACATCGTGATATCCCTGGAGACCATCGAGCACGTACCACAGTATGAGCATTTCCTGGATGAAGTCTTCCGCGTGATGAGGAGCGATGCCATCCTGGTGTTGTCCACACCGAATCGCCGTGTGACGTCGCCTGGGATCGTGCCGCCCAACGCCTATCATGTGCGCGAGTTCTCACTGGCAGAACTTGGTGCGCTCCTTGGTCCCTACTGCTCCCAGATCTGCTGGCTGGGACAGCACTTCATCCCGCGGTTGTTCGCGAACCGTTTTGCGCACAAGGTGGTACACATGCTAAGCCGCATATTGGTCGCCCTAGGCGGTCCTGACATGGAAGCTCAGGTATATAGTCTAGGCGGGGGATTCTCGGTCCGTCCGATCACGCGCGCAAAAAAGGCGTGTTTTGAGCCAAGGAGCCTGATTGCGGTATGCCACGGGGTAGGCTCCTCGCACTGTACGAGAAGCTAAGGAGACCGAGGGCGTTGCCGTGACGATCTGGCAAAGAATCCGACAGGGTGTAGCTGTCTTGTCTCTGGATACGGCCGTTAGCCTGCTAACCGGGGTGATCGGCGCGCGACTGGTGTTTCAGTACCTGTCTGTCGCCGACTACGGGCAGTTGGCGCTCTACATTTCGTTCTACACGATTGGTGCTGTGTTTCTCGACCTCGGCATGACAGACGTTTTCGTTGCGGAGATTGCGCGCGCGCGCGGAAGCCACAAGCCGGACTGGGCCAGATTCCTGATTGGGCGTTACTCGATCCTGGTGATGTCGGCAGCAACGCTGATGCTAGTGGTATTCGTCGTCATTGGCGCGCAGCGGCGCGATACGTTCATCTGGTCGGCGATCGGAGCGTACCTGTGGCTCAGTGCTCTCAACCTGACAGCCACCACCCTTTTTCACAGCACCACGAGGTACCGCCGGGTGGCAGGCCAGTCCATCACCAGAAACTGCATCCGACTGCTCTTGCGTGCCACCCTGCCATGGTGGTGGGGAAGGCAGCAGCAGCTCGTTGGGGTGATGCTCGTGTATCCGATGACCGAGGCTGCATTGACCTTGCTTTCAGCGTTTCTGGCGAGGGGAGCCTGGGCCGAATTTCGAGGTCTGCCGACCGCCCACCACACTTTACGCGATTTGGTGCCGCTCATCACCGACAAGGGAGTCTATGCCGCCCTGACCTTGCCCGTCAAGCGGGTCATGGCACAACTGCCGGTGTGGCTGATAACGTCTATGGCCGGAGCGGCCGCTCTGGGTGCTTATGCTGCTGCCGAGGAGGCCTACATCCTAATCTTCTCGTTCTTCGGTTCGCTTGAGACAACCCTTTTGCCCCTGGTATCTGAACAGGGACAGGTGAGCCTAGCCACCGATGCTAACAGCGAGCGGACCAGTCAGCTTGCGCAGGACCGCGTTCGTGTTGCGCTGCGTCAGGCGCAGAAGTACACTTTTTGGCTTGGCCTGGGCGTGGCAATCGCAGGCATCATCGGTGGTCGGTGGCTGATCCTCTGGATTGCAGGAGAGAGCTACCTTGTGGCCCTGCCGCTGCTGAGGCTCTTTTTGCTCTTGCTCCCGCTAAATGCCTTTGCCCAATCGCATCGCCCCATACTGCATGCTGTGGGCGCGCAGAAATGGATTCTCTTGCTGCAGGTCGCTAGCACGATTCTCCAGGCTGTGCTGCTGCCGATTGGCATTTGGGCCGCAAAAGCCACTGGCGCCGTATGGGCAGTGTTGGTGCGAAGTCTCGGTGCTCTGGCCATGGGGCAAGCAGTTGTTCAACATCTGGCGCCCGAGCTATGGATCGATCCCCGTGGGGTCGTACGCATCGAGGAGTTCGATCGCAGACTGTGGCAGGCACTCAGACAGCGGCTTGGCTTCTGGCGCCAAGGGGGTTAGGCTGTGCTGCAGAGCGGTTGTTTTCGATAGGACAGGTATGGCCAACACAAAGACGCCACTGCAAGTGAGCTATGAAGCGCATCACCGTGATCACAGCCGCTACGGCTTTAGCTATCTCGGCGAAGAGCGCGGAAAGCGTTTTGCCTCCTGGATTGGCACGGGCAAGCGTATCCTGGATCTAGGCTGTCGCGATGGAGTGCTCACCCAATACTACTTGCCAGGCAATAGGGTCACGGGAATCGACATCGACAGACACGCTCTAGCGATTGCCCATGAAAGAACGGGCATGGCGGTCCTTTGGCAAGACCTGAATCATGTAGCTCTGCCACTGGCTGACCGCTCTTTTGACATAGTGGTCGCTGGAGAGGTGCTTGAGCACCTGGAGGACCCGGCAGCTTTGGTTGAGGAGGCACTGCGCGTACTGCGCCCTGCTGGGGGCTTTGTCGGATCAGTCCCCAACAGCTTTCATTGGCGATTCCGGCTAGCGAGCCTGCGCGGGCAGGACATAGAGGATCCCACGCACCTGTCTCGGCTGAGCCGGTCCGACATGAGGGTTCTGCTGAGGGGGTTTGCTCATCTCGAGCTGGTGCCCATAGGAGGGATGGGCGGGCGGATGATTCCCATGGTTCCCAAAACGATGTCCCAATTGCTGTTGCGTCTCTGGCCGGATCTGTTGGCGAACGACTTGGTCTTCTTTGCCAGGAGGATCGGTGAGACTCCGGCTTAGAGGGCTGACACTTGGTGCTATGCTTAGCAGTGGGCTGCTCTTCGTCTGCACTTTGGCTCCCACTCTGCTCTGGGGTGACGATGCGATGTTTCAACACGCCCTGGCTGTCGGGGAGTTGACCAACCATCCACTGTGGGGGTTGCTGGCGCGGCTCTTTGCACTCTTGCCGCTGACAGATTTCGCCTTGAAGGCGAATCTGATCTCGGCCATCTGCGCCATGGGGGCGGTGGCTGTTCTGGTGCAAGTTTCGTTGGCTTTAGGCGCAAGTCCCCGGGCTGCCTTGCTCTCCGGGATCGCACTGGCAGTGTCGCACACGTTCTGGCTGCAGTCCGTCCGTGCCGAAGTGTACACGTTACACCTGCTCCTTTTCCTGACCGGTCTTTGGGCCATACTCAAGTGGCGGCGCTGTCCCCAGCGCTGGGGCTGGCTGCTATTCGGCCTGTTCGTATGGCTGATTGGGACTATCAATCACTTGCTGATGAGCATGGCCTTTCTCGGTGGCGTCTGGCTCATTGTCAGTGGCATTCCGTCTCGGAGTTACAGGTACCTCCTGCCCGCACTTGCCGGGCTGGCAGCGATGGGTTTGCTGGCTGTCGCCGCGGTGCCGGGCTTTTTTGCCACTGTAATTCCAGGTTCTGCTCGAGTGGTCTTGGAGAGCTTTCGCTTCTCGCCCCGCTGGGTATTGGCGCACCTGGCGCTTTTGGTCTATCAAGCTCCCGCCCTGGTTCTCCTCGCGGTTCCTGGTGTCCGTCGCCTGTGGCGGTCGGACCACCAGGCGGCAATCGGTCTGCTGCTCATTGCAGTACCTACTGTGGTCTTCGCGGCTACACACGGAATCCTGGAGGCATATGTCTTCTATCTTCCGGCATATGCTCTGCTAGCTTTGGCAATCGGTTTGGGATCCGACATACTTTCTCGCAGGTGGAGCGGTGCTCGATGGTCGCTGACCTTGCTTGCAGTTTTGTGTCTGCATCTGAGCATCTATCGGCTCACTCCTGCGATTCTGGAGCACTTCGCCCCAGGTCTGATCTACGCGCGCGACCTGCCAGGAAGACCGGCCAATCTCTTCTTCTTGTGGCCGCCAAAGCGTGGCTATACCGGCGCACGCTGGTTCGCGGAGACGGCTCTTCGCCTCGTGCCCGCCAATGCCGTGCTGGTCGCAGACTGGACGCCCTATGCCCCACTTCGCTATCTTCAGGATGTGGAAGGCATACGCCAAGATGTGTCGATCATTATGCCTGATGCGCCTGGTGACCTGTGTCTTCGTACACTGAGAGAAAGCGATGGTGCTCGCGCCCTGTTCCTGGCCAATGCAGATGCCCGTTACTATCCCCTGTCGGAGATCGAGAGGTACTGGCAGCTTGTCCCGGAGGGGCCAATCTATGCTCTGCTTCCGCGCGGAGAGAACCCATGAGACCCATCTCGCTGCTTGAGCTCGTGGCGTCTTCACGTGGCGGAGGCGCCGTTCACGTGCGCGATCTGGTGACATCCCTGCCGCAAGAGCGCTTTGCCCCACAGGTGGGCATGCCCATGGATGGGGGCAATGTGTTGGCCGCGGATCTTGTGGGCATTCCTTTCCATCAGATCGACATGGCCAGAGGGGTGCCTCTGACTGCTTTGCGAAAGGTTCGCCAGTTGGCCGTGAGCATAGACATCCTTCACGTTCACGGAGCACGAGCGGCACTCTTCGGCCGCCTGGCCGCAGCTTCTTTGGGGCCTCGCCGCCCGCGTGTGGTCTATTCGATACATGGTTTTGCCGCACCGCACTATGGTCTGCTGAGGCGCCAGGCAATCCTGCTACTGGAGAGGGCCTTTGCTGGCGTCACGGACCAGTGGATCTGTGTATCCCATGCGGAGAGGGCGGCCGTGCTGGCGACAGGTCTGTATGATCCGCAGCGCGTACGGGTCATTCAGAACGGCATCAACTGGCGACGCTTTGATTGTTCAAAGCGCACGGGCAATGTACGACTGGCTATCGGCATCCCGCCCGATGCATTTGTGGTCACGACGGTCTGCCGCCTTTTCCGGCCTCGTGATTTCCCCACGTTATTACGAGGATTCGGCATTACCCTGGAAGTGGTGCCGGGCGCTCACCTTGTCATCGTTGGCGATGGACCTGAGCGCGCAGCCGTAGAGCAGTCTGCTGTGTCGCTCGATATGGCAAGGCAAGTGCACCTGCTGGGCATGCGACGAGATGTGCCCGAAATCTTGGCCGATTCTGACGCGTTTGTGCTGGCCTCGCAAGGCTGGGAGGGGTTGCCCTTGACAGTGCTGGAGGCGATGGCCGCTGGTCTGCCTGTGGTGGCCAGCGATGTAGGGGGCACCCGCGAGGCCGTGCAGGAAGGAGAGACCGGCTACCTCTTTCGTGCGGGAGATGCGGCTGCGCTGGGACAACATCTGTGGAAGCTGGCTGATCAGCCACAACTGGCTGCGACCATGGGCGGTCTGGGGCGGAGGCGCGTTGAGGAGTACTTTGGAGTGGAGCGCATGGCAGCAGAGACAGCTGCGCTGTATACGCTAATACTTGCTCGTGAATCCTGAGCATGGGCGTGCGCAGCATATCAAGTCCTTCGAGGATGTCGATGAGAATCTTGCAGGTGTACAAGGATTACCATCCAGTGGTAGGGGGCATCGAGAATCACATCAAGATGCTGTCCGAGGCGTTGGTGCAGCGCGGACATCAGGTCACGGTTCTGGCTACGGATCCAACCATGCGCACTCATGTGCAAAACATCGCTGGGGTGCACGTGATCAAGGCAGGGCGGCTGGCAACTGTGTCGTCCGCTCCAATCAGCCTACGCCTGTTCGACTGGATGCGCCGCCTGGACGCAGACATCGTTCACTTGCACTTCCCTTACCCCATTGGCGAGTTGGCCTACCTCATGTTTGGGCAAGGCCACCCTATGGTACTCAGTTACCACAGCGATATTGTGCGTCAGAAGTATCTGCTGCAAGTATACAGACCCTTCCTGTACCGCGTGTTAGCGCGAGCCAGGCGCATTCTGGTCTCGAGTGCCAACTACATTGAAAGCTCCACCTATCTGCGCCCCCTGAAAGACAAGTGCCTGGTCATCCCGCACGGCACCGATCTGACACGCTTTCGAACCACCGACAGCACAGCCAGACGCAGTGAAGAGATCAAGCAGCAGTACGGAGCACCCATCGTGCTATTCGTTGGTCTGTTGCGCTACTATAAGGGAGTTTCCTGCCTGCTGGAGGCTATGAAGAGCATCAATGCCAAGTTGCTGGTCGCCGGCGAAGGACCCATGGGGCCAGAGTGGCGTGCTCAGGCAGAGCAGCCCGAGCTTGACGGGAAGGTGTTCTTTCTGGGTCGTGTCAGCGATGCAGAGCTAGTGGCGCTGTACCATGCCTGCGATTTGTTCGTGCTGCCTGCCATCCACCGTAGCGAGTCATGGGGTGCTGTGCAGGTGGAGGCGATGGCCTGCGGCAAGCCGGTGGTTTGCACCGAGCTTGGTACCGGCACATCTGTTGTGAATCAACACGGCGAAACAGGCCTGGTCGTAGCCCCAAGGGACACTTCGGCACTGGCGCAGGCCATTCAAACCCTGCTGAGTGATGACGACCTTCGGCGCCGGATGGGCCAGCAAGCGCAAGAAAGGGCACACAGCCAGTTCTCTTTGCCAAGGATGGTCGATCGGCTTGCGGATGTGTATACTGACGTGATCCGAAACAATTAGAGCATCCGTACGTCCTGGCGGCCCTGCCCTACCTCGACCAGGCATACCTGACATAGCCTATCTCTCTACCGCGGGTACGAGATGTGCAATCCCAGGCACGGCTCAACGTCACGCCGAAGCGACCGGCAGATGGGTCTAGCATTGACGCGAGGGGGTATTTGGAAAGCGTCCAAATGACCATAGCACTTGAGAAGAAGGCCCTAGAGATACACCAAGAACTGTTGAGAACCTTTGGCGAACAGGCTCCCTGGTCGAGACTCGACCCCGTGTCCGAGCTTGTGTCAACTATCCTCAGCCAAAACACCAACGACCAGCTGCGTGATCAGGCCTACAATTCTCTGCGGCAACGTTTCCCTGATTGGGCACTGGTGCGCGATGCAGCTCCAGAAGAAGTGATCTCCGCGATCAGGATTGCCGGGCTCGCCCAGCAAAAAGGCCCCCACATCCAGGAAGCGCTGCGCCGTATCTCGGACGAGCGTGGAGAGCTCAGTCTGGAGTTTCTGCGTGGCATGAGCATACCGGAGGCGAAGGCTTGGCTCACAGGGATCAAGGGCGTAGGCCCCAAAACCGCGGCGATCATTCTGCTGTTTTCGTTGGATATGCCGGCCTTTCCGGTCGATACGCACATCCACCGTGTGACGCGGCGGCTGGGCCTAATCCCTGCCAGGGCTTCTCGCGAGAAGGCGCATGAACTATTGGAGAGTCTGCTACCGCCCCAGACCTATTGTTCTTTTCACCTGAATGTCATCCGCCTCGGGCGTGAAGTCTGCCAGGCGCGACGGCCCAGATGCGAAATCTGTCGGCTCCGTGCGCTGTGCGACTTTGCTGCGCAAGACCAGCAAGCTAGCTGAGGAATGCTGGCGGTGGCCATGTTGGAACTTGGCAGATCTGGCGAAGCGTCTGCCGACTGAAGCTCGCCACGAGGTGTCGTGAGGAACACCAGAATCCCGAGGTCAGAGCTCTTCTGGTGGGAAGGCCAAAACCTCGTCAATGCTGCCGGCTCCGATGAGGACCATGGCCAGTCTGTCGATTCCCAGGGCAATGCCAGCAGATGGCGGCATATCCGAGAGTTCCTCGAGAAAGCGGGTGGGCGTGGGGTACGGCTGTCGGCCAAGAGATCGACGATAGGCCTCTTCGCTCTCAAACCGCGCGCGCTGCTCCTCAGCATCTATCAGTTCCGAAAACCCGTTGGCAAGCTCGAGGCCAGCGATGTACAACTCAAAACGCTCGGCCAAGCAGGGATTGTCTGCCTTCAATCGGGCAAGTGCCGCCCGCGATGCCGGATAGTCATACAGCAGGGTCGGGCGGGGAGTCCCCAGGCGAGGCTCGATATACGTAACCATAACCTCGTCGAAGCTTCCTGCAGCAAGGGCTTCGTCCATTGTCACCGGCGCGAGGGTAGCGAAGGCCTCCGACACGGAGATCCGCTGCCATGGACTGACCAGGTCGACCGGCTTGCCTTGCCACTCGAACTTTGACGGGCGATTGGTATCAGCGGCCACGGCGCGAATCAATGCCTCACACTCGTGCATCAGATCCGTGTAAGTGCTATCCGCACGGTACCATTCCAGCATAGTGAACTCCGGGGAGTGGAGCCGGCCCCTCTCGGCCTTGCGCCAACAATGGCTGATTTGGAAGATGTGCCCATAGCCAGCTGCCAGCAGCCGCTTCATGCACAATTCGGGCGAGGTCTGCAGAAACCAACCATCAGCGGGGATCGCGTCGATGTATGATTCGGGTGCCGGTGCCGGGATGCGCAGAGGAGTCTCGACCTCGAGGTAGTCGTGGGCAACAAAGAAACGGCGGACCGCCTGAACGATGGCGGCCCGCTCTTGCAATGCTCTCCGACGGCTGGATAGCAGCCAGTTTTGCGGCAAGGAGACGCTAATCCTTCACCCGTGTTACGTATTGGCCGGTGCGCGTGTCAATCTGGATCAACTCGCCTTCCCCGACAAAGGGAGGAACGCGAAGCTCGTATCCTGTTTCGACCTTAACCAGACGTGAGTCAGTGCTAGAGGTATCGCCTTTCGCCCATGGAGACGCCTCGACCACACGCAAGTTGACGAAGGTAGGCGCGTCCACGCCAATAGCGTGACCGCGAAAGAACAAGACATCCACGGTGATGCTGTCTTTCAGATAGTTCTTGGCATCACCGAGCGCATCTTCCTCAATCGCGACCTGCTCGTAGTTGTCGTTGTCCATAAAATAGTAGTTGTGCTCATCTTTGTACAGATACTGCATGTTGCGCCGATCGAGCGTAGCCTGCTCGAAGGAATCACCAGAGCGGTAGGTCCGGTCAGTGATCGCCCCAGTGATCATGTTACGCAAGCGGGTGCGATACATGGCTTGCCCCTTGCCGGGTTTCACAAACTCAAACGTGGTGACCACGTGAGGATCCCCGTCAATGACGATGGTCAGCCCTTTGCGTAGATCAGAAACCGTATACATAGTCAATCATTCCTTGTACCCATAGCGTTCGGATGTGACACCACTCTGCGAGTGAGCCGAGCTCATCTGTGCGTCGCAACAGCAAATACTAGCACCAATCTCGGTTCCTGACAAGTACACACCGCACCTGGGAAGCTTGCGAGCGACTGTTACCGATGGCCATCCGGCCTACATCTGTTCAGGAGCGTTCATGCCCATCAGGTGCAGTGTCCGTGCCAGGACGAGGCGCGCGGCGCGCATCAGTCTCAGCCTTGCCAGGCTAAGCTCACGATCGGCTGGGTCGGAGGAGACGACACGGCAATCGCGGTAGAAAACGTGGAAACGACTGGCGAGCTCCTGGGCATAGGACGACAGATGGTGCGGTGCCAGAGTGCTTGCTGCAAGCTCAACGATCTCCGGCAGCATGAGCATGTGGCGGATGAGATTCAGCTCCATTGGGTGCGTCAGCAAACTGAGGTCACCTTCCACCGTATCTAGGCCACGATCCGCCCCCAAGCGCAAGATACTGCAAATCCTGGCGTGCGCATACTGGACATAATACACTGGGTTCTCACTTGACTGCTCTTTGGCGAGGTCCAGATCAAAGTCCATCTGGCTCTCAGCCGAGCGAGAGAGCAGAAAGAAGCGCACAGCATCTGCGCCTACGTCCTCAACAACCTCCCTGAGGGTAATGATTTCTCCCGTACGCTTGGACAGGCGTACGATCTCCCCTCCGCGCTTGAGAGTTACCAACTGATAAAGCACAATCGACAGCCGTTCGGGGTCGAGCCCCATAGCCCGCATCATCGCCTTCATCCGGGGCACATGGCCCTGGTGGTCTGCACCCCAGACGTCGATTACTCGCTCAAACCCCCGCTCAACGAACTTGTCGTAATGGTAGGCAATATCTGAAGCGAAATAACCAGGCGCCCCACCGGAGCGAATGACCACCTCATCCTTGTCCGCTCCCAGATTAGTCGCGGTAAACCATACGGCACCATCTCTCTCGGCCAAGAACCCCCCTGAGCGGAGCAGATTAAGCACCTGCTCAAAACCTCCGCCCTGGTACAGGCTTCGCTCAGAGAACCATTGGTCAAACGTGATGCCCATGGCAGCCATGTCATTCTTGATGGTTTCCATGGTATAGCTTAGCCCAATGTCGCCAATGGCCTTCAGTGCTTCACTATGGTCCATGTTGAGCAAGCATGAGCCATACTCGCGTGCGGCGCGCCCGCCCATTTCGGCCAGATAGGTGCCATGATAGCCACTCTCGGGGAGCGGGACATCATGTCCCAGCGCTTGAGCATAGCGGGCGTAGAGACTCTCGGCGAACAGGCCCATCTGCGTGCCGCCGTCATTGACATAGTACTCGCGCTGGACATCATAACCCGCTGCCGCCAACACATTGGCAAGCGCATCGCCTATCACCGCATTGCGGGCACTACCCACGTGCAGGGGCCCAGTTGGGTTGGCGCTCACATATTCCACCTGGATCCGCGAGTTGTGGCCCAGATCAACGTTACCGAAACGATCGCCTGCTTCGAGAATGACGCCAACCTGTTGGGCAAGCCAAAGATCCGCGAGACGAAAATTGATGTAACCTGGGCTGACCGCCTCGCTGTGACCAACGAAATCTGCCTGAGACATATGTCCATTGATCACTCCCGCAATACGGACGGGAGCCATGCGGGCCAGCTTGGCCATTTGCAGACACGCTGGAGTGGCAAAGTCACCGTGTCCCTCAAGCTTGGGACGTTCAATGGGAATATCGGGGACTTCGAACTCGGGCAACTCATTGCCTTCCTGCGCTTTGCGAATGGCGTCGCGCACCAGCTCCGCGATTTTGCTCTGAATCATTACTCACTCCATTTCGCCCCAATGTCTGCCAACCTTGATATCCACCTTGAGGGCCGCACCCAGCTCGAACGCACCTTCCATTGTGTCCTTCACCAGCTGGCTTACTTGCTGAACCTCGTCATCTGGCACCTCTAGCACCAGTTCGTCATGTACCTGCAGAATCATCCTGCTGGCAAGCCCGCGCTCAAGCAGGCTCTTGTGCAGACGTATCATCGCGATCTTGATAATGTCCGCAGCCGTGCCCTGGATCGGATGGTTGATAGCCATCCGTTGTGCTGCCGCTCTCATATTGGCATTGGTCTTGCGATCTGCCATCAGCTCTGGGAAGTAACGCTTCCTGCCAAGCAGGGTCTCAACAAAGCCCACTTCTGCGGCCTGGTGCTTTATCTCATCCAAATACTCAAGCACCTTGGGATAGCGTGCAAAGTACTTGGCGATAAACTGCGAAGCCTCCTCTTGCGACAACTCGGTACGCGTAGCGAGCCCCCAATCGCTCATGCCATAGATAAGGCCAAAGTTGATCGCCTTGGCCAGCCTGCGCATGTCTTGTGTTACCTGTTCCAGGGGGACGGCCAGGATGCTGGCGGCGGTGCTGGCATGTATATCCTCGCCGCGCTGGAACGCGGCCAAGAGGCTCTCATCGCCAGATACATGCGCCAGAATGCGTAGCTCCACTTGCGAGTAATCAGCACCCAGAAGGACGCAGCCAGGACGTGCCACGAAGGCGCGCCGCACACGTCGCCCGATGTCCGTGCGAATGGGGATGTTCTGTAGATTGGGTTCGGAGGAGGAGACCCGGCCAGTGACCGTACCAGTCTGATTCCAGGATGTGTGCAGGCGTCCGGTTTTGGGGTTGACCAGCAGCGGCAGAGCATCCGCGTACGTGGATTTGATCTTGGACAACTGGCGGTACTCCAAGAGCAAGTCAATCATGGCATGCTTGCCACGCAGACCCTCCAGCACATCGGCTGCAGTTGAATACCTGCCTGAGGTGCCACGCGGGACGCCGTTCGTCGGAAGCCCGAGCTTGTCAAACAATGCGTCGCTCAGCTGCTGGGAGGAGTTCAGATTGATCGGATAGCCCACCATCTGCCGAATCAGATCTTCGAGCTCGGTCAATCGCACCTGGAGTTCACGCGACATCTGCTGAAGAAAAGGCACGTCAAGCGCGACACCTATGCACTCCATGTCGATGAGCACAGGCACAAGCGGCATCTCCACCGTTGTGAAGAGCGTCCAAAGCCCCTTCTCAATCAAGCTTGCTTCCAGCTTCTTCGCCAGACGTAGTGTCATGTCGGCATCTGCGGCTGCATAGGGAAAGGCACGGTTTATCGGGACTTGATCCATGCTTAGCTGCCCCTTGCCACTGCCAATCAAATCCTCGATAGGGGTCATTTCAACGCCAAGCTCTTGCCAGGCCAGCGACTTGAGACCGAGAGCGCGGCCGGATGGGTCCAGCAACCATGCGCCAATCAGCGTATCGAATTGCAGCCCCTCAACACCCAATTCATGCTGGGCAAGCACGATGAGGTCAAAATTCGCATTGTGCGCCACCTTTCGGACCGCAGCGTCCGCCAATAGAGCACCCATTTCCTGGCGAACCGCTTCCAGCGGCATCTGTTCTGCTGAATCGCTTACCCTTTTGTGCCCGATTGGTATGTACGCCGTGTGCCCTTCCTGCCAAGACAAGGCGATGCCTACCAGGTTGGCTTCGACCGGGTGCAGCGAATCAGTCTCCACATCCACCGCGCACTGCCCAGCCGCGCGGATATTGGCGAGCACCTCCCGCAATGCGGCGGGGGAATCCACCAGTTGGTAGGTGGTAGGAACCTCCCGTGTAGCCTGAGCTGCAGGTGTGGCAAACATGGACAACTGTCCGATATCTTGCTCGCCACTCTTGGGCAGCCGCTGCAACAGAGCAGCAAATCCAAGATCACGGAAAAGAGATGCCACCTTGGCACGATCAAAATCGCTGACGCGCATCTTCTCCAGATCCAGGGACAAAGGCAGTTCGTGCACCAACTGCACAAGCCCCCGGCTGCGACGGGCGACGGCCTCGTTCTCCTGGAGCGTGTTGCGTAGCCTCGGGTTGACCTGCTCCAGATGCTGATAGAGCGCATCTATGCTCCCGAATTGCTGCAAGAGGCTCTTGGCCGTGACCTCACCCACGCCTTTCACACCGGGAATATTATCGGATGAGTCTCCCTTGAGTCCTTTGAAGTCTATAAGCTGGGCGGGCTTGAGGCCATACCGCTCAATGATTGCTGGCACATCATAGATCTTGCTGTCGCTCGACTTGCGTCCGGACAGCAGGACCCGTACGTGAGGATTGACAAGCTGCAGGGTGTCTGTATCACCAGTCACAATGAGGACGTCCAGTCCTGCTTTCACTGCCTGTGTGGAGAGGGCTGCCAGTATGTCATCCGCTTCGTAGCCCTCCAGGGTTTTGCTCGACAGGTTGAAAGCAGCCACGACGTCACGCGCTCTATCAAGCTGAACCCGCAAATCATCCGGCAGCGGGGGGCGGGTGCCCTTGTATTCCGCATATTGCTCATGTCGGAATGTGCGGCCAATATCCCAGGCAGCAGCCACATAGGCAGGCTTGTAGTCATCCAGGACCTTGATCAGCATCGAGGCAAACCCAAATGTGGCGTTGGTCGGCTCGCCACTGGGGCTGGTGAGCGGCTGAATCGCGTGGTATGCCCTGTGGACCAGGGAATTGCCATCTAGCAGCAGTATGAGGGGTCTTGCCATCGTTCTGGATCCTCCGAAGATCATTATAGCACAGGAGCTATCCGCGACTCGATCTGAGCTATAGACTTGCAGGGAGACCGAAGCTAAGCAAGTTTGCACAACACCTTGGGCGCAGCATCACTCGTCGTCATCATGGAGTAGCGATGCGCGGCGAATGGCATCGCGTCCATACTTCCCGCGTATCGAATCCACAGCCTCGCTGAGCTTACCCAACCGTGCCCCAGTGGCATCGAGGAGCTCCAACTGGTATCCTCGCTCAAGTCCAGCGACACCGACCCCAATCAACCGAACTCGGGTAGTCGGTTGCCATTCGTGATCCAACAAGGCAGTTACGTGCACGTAGACGATATTCGCCAGGTCCGTCGGCCTGGAAAGGGTCACCTGCCGGGTGATGGTGTGAAAGTCGGGGTAGCGCATCTTGAGCACCACGGTGCGTGCTACCTCATGGTGACGGCGCAACTGCGCAGCGACATCCTCGCTCATCTGGAGCAGCTTGCGGTGAACGGCCTGTACATCTGCAGTGTCCTGTGCGAAAGTGTGCTCTTCGCTGATGGATTTGTGCGGTCCGCTTGGCCCAACGGGTCTGTTGTCGATGCCAAGCGCGCGACGGCGCATATCGTCCGCTGTTGAGCCAAAGAGCATACGCATCCTGGCGTCCGGCAGGCTCGCTAGCTGACCGATAACATCCACGCCGGCCTGGTGCAAGCGTCGTGCCGTGACATCGCCAATACCCCAAAGGCACTCGATCGCTAGTGGAGCCAGGAACGCCGCCTCCTGTCCCCGCTCAACCACGACCACTCCGCGCGGTTTCGCCAAGTCAGAGGCAACCTTCGCCACAAGCTTGTTAGACGCTACCCCTAGAGATGACGGCAGCCCGACTTGGGTGAGGATGCAACTTTGCAGGTTCTGCGCCATTTGCTTGGGCGGCCCAAAGAGGCGCTCGCAACCTGTCACGTCCAGAAAGGCCTCGTCGATCGAGACCTGTTCGAGAAGCGGCGTGTATTGCGAGAGGATGGCCATTACCTTGTGCGAATAGGAGCTATAGACCCCGTGTCGACTGGAGCGCACCACTGCCTGGGGGCACAAGCGTAAGGCCTGGGCCATTGGCATGGCTGAATGAACGCCATAGGCGCGTGCGGGATACGAAGCCGACGAGACCACACCTCGACCATCCGGAGAGCCCCCGACAATCACCGGTAGACCAGCAATGGTGGGATCGAGCAACTCCTCAACAGAGGCAAAGAATGCGTCCAGGTCAAGATGGATGATCCAGCGTGGTCTCTTCTCAGACAATGAGAAGCTTTCTAGCGGCCTTGTGCGCTAAACTCAGCCAGACACTGCGCTGCCCAGGCGAAGATCTCCTCTTGTTCGGCCGCACCCGGCACACGGGGCCCTGTGCCTGTCCAGGACACCTCGCGGACCATATTGTCCGGGCCATTGGGATTGTCTTCGAACCTGAGCGTAAACGGGGCAAACTGTGCACGCCAACGGTCCAGTTGCGCTTGGCGGTCGGTGCTCAAGCTTCCGAGCAGTTCCCTGCCCGATTGCACCAGGTAGTATTGACCCCTTTCGCCAATGACCAGGCGGTCCTGAAAGCCGGCGATGCCCCCAAGACGGGAAAAGACCAGCAGCGGAGGCGCAGGCTGGACACTCGGTGTAGGCACGGGCTGTGCTCGGCAACCGGTCAGCAGCCCAATCATCATTAGCACCACCAGCCAAGTTCCAAGCCGCCGGCACTTTTGTGTCCTCATCTTATCCTCCCTTTCGGCCTAGATCGCAAAGCCAAGTCTGACTGTGCCCGAGGCACTGGCTGCATCGCGTACTGTTCGCCATGGCTCGGCCGCGTGGGCAGACCTGACAGGCCCCATCATTTCTAACAACGCTCGGGTAAGGCACCATGTCAGAAGAGCTACGCGGGTCTAAAGTCTGCACAGCACCGCTGAGCGTCATTATAGGCCGTGCTCGGTCTGCCCAGCAAGCGTGCTGTAGGTCTGGCGCTGTCACACGAGTTGGTTTGACAGCCGTGTGTGCATAGTGTATAGTATCCTCGCCCTAGGAGCGATGGGCCGTTAGCTCAGTCTGGCAGAGCACCTGCCTTTTAAGCAGGGTGTCACTGGTTCGAATCCAGTACGGCTCATCTTGCGATTGCCTGCCACCCTAGCTCAATCGGTAGAGCAAGCGCTTCGTAAGCGCTAGGTTTCGGGTTCAAGTCCCGAGGGTGGCTCCTGATTCCTTTCCCAGATCGTGTACCGCACCCAGTTACAGTCGCTCCACAGGTGCGGTTTCTACTGTCTACTAGGCGCCGTGCCGTTTCACACGCGATAGCTGATGCTGTGGCACACCTCGTTGTGTCCAGATGCCGCCTCTTGCCGAAACTCGCCATATCCGCTACAGTATTGACCGGGGTGAATGCATACAAAGGAGACCAGCAATGGCCAGTATCAAAGGTACCAAAACCGAAAAGAATGTCCTGCTATCGTTCGCTGGCGAGTCGCAGGCTCGCAACCGCTATACCTACTTTGCCTCTCAAGCCAAGAAAGAGGGCTATGAGCAGGTAGCCGCGGCTTTTCTAGAGACTGCCGAGCAGGAGAAGGAGCATGCCAAGCGCTTCTTCCAGTTCCTGGAAGGTGGGGAGGTGGAGATCACTGGTGCCTTTCCCGCAGGCGTCATTGGCGACACCAAGGCCAACCTGGCGGCTGCGGCCGAGGGGGAAAAGTTCGAGAACACCAAGATGTACCCAGAGTTTGCGCAGGTCGCGCAGGAAGAAGGATTCTCTGCCATCGCCGCCGTGTTTGGTCACATTAGTGTGGCAGAAAAGGGTCACGAGATGCGCTATCGGGCCTTTCTTGAGAATCTAGAGAATGGCCGGGTGTTCAAGCGTGAGACTGTCGTGCGCTGGCGATGCCGTAACTGCGGCTACATTCATGAAGGGAAAGAACCACCGCAGATGTGTCCAGCTTGTGCGCACCCCCAGGCATTCTTCGAAGTGCTTGTAGAGAACTACTAGCAGCCAACTAGCCCCATCCGGATCGCGCAAGCTCCGAGTAAGTTAGCGTCCTCTGGAGTCATAACTCCAGAGGACGCTAGTTTGTGGTTGTCTCCAACTACCGACGGCCCTGTTGCGCATGCCAATGCACAGAAGGCACTGACGACATACCGCTAGACGATCTCCAGACTGTGGCCGACATGCGTCCGCGATGATCAGGCTAGCTTCTCACCACACGAAGGGCAAAACTTGGTGCCGGGCAGGATTTCAGTGCCGCATTTGGGACAGAACTTGGCAGCGGTCTCTGGTGCGGTAAACTGCTCCGCCTTGGCCACCTCCATCTCGTCCTTCTTTGCAGCCAGTTGGACCTGCAGGGCCTCTACATTCTGGATCAGGTCCTCAAGCTCCTTGGGGCGCACCTCGATCGCTTTGGCCCCTACCGCAGCGGTAGCTGCCTGGACTTCGGCTGCGATCTTGTCATACTCTGAACTCAGCTTGCGCACACGTAACGCTTTGTCAGCCTCGAACTTGGCCTGTTCGGCAGCCTTACCAACACCCTTGCTCAGTTTGTCCAAGAATGACATGTTTAGCCTCCTCGATCTCCGACTCTGACGTCAGACACCGCGAGTATTGTACGTTTGGGCGGAGCGAGTGGCAAATCGTGCGCAGGTTAGCCCACAGAGATTTAGCCCCGAGGAGTTGCTTGCCTGTGTGCCGACAGGCAAGACCCTTGTGGCACACGACACCAATGGCAACACAAGTCAGAGTGGCCTGCGATAGGCCAAGCGATGGTGTGCAAGAACAGCATTTGGTTGACATTCCATGGGAATACTGGCATAATTGTTTGCGCTGGTCGTCCCGCGTGCACCACCTTCTCCTCGAAGAAAAGGAGGCAACGTGGCCAGAGTCAGTTTGCAGCAGTACCTGGCTGAAGCCCGAGAAGCTATCAGCCAACGCCAATACGACACTGCCATAGAGATCTGTCGCCACATTCTGAAGCGTTACCCCAAACACATCAAGACCTACCAGATTCTCGGTGAGGCCTGTCTGGAAAAGGGCGAGCTCGCGGAGGCGGCGGACACTTTTCGACGACTGCTGAATCAGGCAGACCCCGAAAACCTGGTCTCCTATGCTGGGCTAGCAGTCATTGACGAGGAACGTGGGCATTACAGTGAAGCAATCTGGAACATGGAACGGGCCTTTGAGCTTGCTCCCAATCAGGATGAAGTGCGCAACGCCCTACGCCGACTTTATGGCAAGCGCGACGGCACCGAGCCGTCGCGCATCAAGCTCAACAAAGTAGCACTCGCCCGGCTGTACACTCGGGGTGGTCAGCACCGCCAGGCCATTGAAGAGCTACGCACTCTCTTGGGTACAGAGGAGCACCAGAAGCGAGTCGACCTCCGCTTGTCTTTGATGGAGACACTATGGCGAGACGGCCGACACGAGCAAGCCGCCGAGACAGCACAAGAAATCCTGCAATCCTGCCCGTATTGCCTAAAAGCCATCCTCGTGCTTGGCGCCATTCAGATGGAGAAGGGGCGAGCAGAGGAAGGCCGCTCAACCCTCGATCAGGCGCGGGGTCTGGATCCCGAGAACCTTGCGGCTCATGCGCTCTTTGGTGAGCAATCACTATTACCGCTGCAATTGGTACAGATACCACGTATAGAGCAGCCGCCACTCGTGAACAGGCCGGCCCCTGTGCCCGAACTCCTCTTGCCATCAGCCAGCGAGCAACCTCCTGCGATTGCTCCATCTGAGACAGAACTGCCGGGCCACACTTGCGAACCACTTCCATCCTCGCCTGAGCAGCCTGTCGCCACGTCAGCTCTCGGGCAGGCCGAGGGCAGAAGCATTGGCGAGGGTGGTTTATCCACGTCCCCAACTGAGACTGTAACGGACAGCCCGGAGGCAATTCTTTCAGAGCTCGCGCCTGCCACTGATGAGAGGCCCAGCACCGCATCCTCCTCCATGGGCGAACCGCGTGCGCAGAGCGATGCACCGCCTGAAGCTCCGCTCGCGGAGTCATCTCCAGCGGAAGCGCCTTCGGTTCTCTGCGCAGAGGAGGCTGGCCAGTTCCCTGCTACGGACGAATCGGCTCCTGCGGATGAGCTACCGACAGACGCCGCCGAACAGGGAGAACCGCCAGCTGAGACACTGGCTACTGTCACAACATCCGCACACGCTGAGGAAGCTACTCAGGAGCCCAGTACGGTCAAGCCGCCGGAGGCCCACATCGAACTGAATCCGCATCAGAATGAGGAGACAGTGGTCGAATCCGTTGGGTCAGCCTCTCCGGCTGAAGCGACCGAAACGATGGCCCCACCGCAAGGGACCGATGCACTCAGCGTCGAGAGTATCGCTGGAGCAGGCCTTGCGGGGCCACTCTCCGACGATCACGAGCAAGACGTGCTTGCCTCAGTGGCAAATGCCAGAGTGGCTGCCTCGGACATCGATCGTTATAGGCGTCATCTGGAGCAGCAGCCCAAGGATGATGAAACGCGTCTGCTCTTGGCGCGCGCGTATCGTGATCAGGAACAGATGGGACAGGCCCTGCAACACTACGGCAAGCTGACGCATAGCAAATCAAAGATCGTCGCCGACGCGATCGCTGATGTAGAGACGATTGTTGCCTCACGTCCGGACAACCTGGCGGCTCACGAACTTCTGGCTGACCTCTATGCCAAGAACGGCCAGTTGCAGGCTGCCGTAGATCGCTATCGCTGGATCCTGCAGCAGGCACCACCAGAGGCTGAATAGCAGCTGCTACGGCCTGCTGACCAAAGAAAGGAGCTATTGTGGAGAGAACGCTGGTCATCATCAAACCAGACGCGGTGCAACGCGGCCTGGTCGGCGAGATCATCTCCAGGCTGGAGAGGCGTGGGCTCAAGATTGTGGCCATGAAGATGATGCAGATTAGCAGAGAGCTGGCCGCCAAGCACTATGGCGTGCACGTCGGCAAGCCATTCTACGAGGGGCTTGTTCAGTACATCACCTCGAGCCCGGTTGTAGTCCTGGCTGTCGAGAGCAAGAAGGCGATCGAGGTAGTGCGTAACACCATAGGCGCCACGAATCCTGTTCAGGCATCTCCTGGCACAATTCGCGCTGACCTGGCTTTGGAGATTGGCCGAAACCTCATCCATGGCTCTGATGGACCAGAGACGGCTGCTTTCGAGCTCGGGCTCTTTTTCTCCCCAGACGAGATCGTTTCGTGGAAACGGGGCACGGACTCCTGGATCCACGAATAGCGATTGCCACACCAAAAACAGCGGGGGCGCGATTGATTCTGCGCCCCCGCTGTTTTTCTGGCCGTTGGTCTAGAGCATTCTCACCACTGTCCTGGCATCCTTCCACAATTGCTCAAGTTTGTAGTAAGAGCGAGTCAACGGCAGGAAGATGTGGACCACAACGGAGCCATAGTCAGCGAGCAGCCATCCCGAAGACTCAACTCCCTCAATATGGCGCGGGCGAACGTCTACTTTGACCAACTCCTCTGACAGCTGTTCACTAAGAGCATGCACATGCCTCTCGCTGGTGCCCGAGCACATTACAAAATAGTCAGCTACATCTGACACTCCCCGAATGTCCAGAAGCAGTATGTCCTCAGCAAGCTTGTCTGCCACTACATCGACGATCTTCCTAGCCAGAACTTCGGATTCCAGAGCCTGCCTCCTCGTTTCAGATCCACCGGCGATATCTCTGACTCACCCTGTGCCATTATAGATCGGCAACTCCCTGAGCACAAGCCTACTACTGTGATTGGGACAGGCGCTCGAGTTTCCTCGTCATGTCTTGCCAATGAGTGCCTCGCCAGTAGAAACGACCGCAATCGGGGCACAGCTTGAACTCTTCGTGGCTGCAGAACACAAACGGCGGGACTTGGCCCCAGGCAGCGTGTCGTGGCACTGCCTCCAGTACGGTGTTGCACACGGGACAGCGTGAGAAGCGCTCGCCCTCGGGCAGAGAGAACAGGGCGGTCACCTGGGCCAACTGTGCTGACACTGTCTCATCCTCAATGAACAGTGCGCGAACGCCTCGACGATGCATTATGCCCCGATCCCTAGTGAGCAGAATCCGCCCTTCAGCACGGGCCAGGCGCACCAATTCGTGGTCTGCTGCATATGGGCGATAGAGAGTATCATATCCGACGATGCGCAGCCACTTGGCAAGCGTTCCCAACATGCAATCTACGACAAATCTCTCCCGATCGGTCATGGCCTGCCAATTATAGCACATGACATCTGACGTGGATGGTCGTTGGGGCGGGAGCGAGCCGGGCGCTATTGACAAACATCCTCAGATCTACTAGATTACCCTGGCAGCGTCGTCTAGCTCATGAGGATACACGAGATACAAGCAGAATTGCTCTCCATCATACCTCGTCTCGCAGGCCACCGGATCTTGATTGTCGGTGACCTCTTTCTCGATGAGTATATTCTGGGGGAAGCGACAAGGCTATCGCGTGAAGCGCCGATCCCCGTACTAGAATTACGAGACCGCTTCTTCCTGCCTGGGGGTGCAGCCAATCCTGCCCACAACATCCGTGCCTTGGGCGCCGAAGTAGCAGTGGTGGGAGTCATCGGCAATGATGAGGCGGGGCGACAACTGTTGCGCGAGCTGGAACGGGCGAGNNATCGGGGATTGTTGTCGATAGGTCCCGTCCCACAACTACCAAGACACGTGTCATGGCTGAGGGCTCCCTTCGCCATCCCCAGCAACTGGCCCGCATCGACCACATCGACCGCAGGCCACTGGACAGCGACATTGAGGCGGCTGCGATTGCCCAGATCCAGGCTTTGCTCCCACACGCAGATGCTCTACTCATCTCGGATTACCAAACCGCCGTCGCGTGCCCACGTCTGGTGTCCGCCGCCCAGGAAACAGCACGTCGACTGAACCGGCTTCGCACGGTCGACGCACAGGGATCCTTTGGCAAGTACGCAGGTTTCAATCTCATCAAGGGTAACCGGTCAGAGGTGGAGAGGGCACTTGGGCATCCTCTACTGGAGGAAGAGGACTATCAGAAAGCTGGCGAGCACTTCCTGGATGAGTTGAGAGCTGAGGCTGTGCTCATCACTCGCGGTCCTGATGGTCTATCGGTCGTGTCGCACGAGAGGGGCCATGTGCACCTGCCAGCCGCAAACCGTACTGAGGTCTTTGACGTGACCGGAGCTGGGGATACGGTCATAGCTGTGGCAACACTCGCCTTGGTGGCGGGTGCAGATGTACTTTCTGCAGCACGTTTGGCCAACTGTGCGGCCGGCTGGGTAGTGCGCAAGGTCGGCAATGCCGTGGCCACCGCTGAGGACCTGGTGGCGGCCGTCACGAGTTGGGAGGAGGGAGGCTGAGACATGCGACGTCCCACGGACCGACGTGCGCTTTATGCTGGGCTGCTGGGGGCAATCGTCGGCGGTCTCGGCCAGCAGGTCGTCAATCGGCTGCTCGGCACGGCCGTCATTCGAGATGGCATTCTGTGGGGCGCCGTCCTGGCCATTGTAGTAGCATCACTTCCCAACTTGGTGAGTATGGGGAGCCTAGTCACGCGGCGCCAGTCATCTTGGCTTAACTTCGCCGTCGGCTTGGCGCTATTTTTAGGGATTTCCGCTATTGTGTTGACCAGTTTCTACATACTGTTCCAGTTACTGGGACGTCTACTCACATAGGAGAACCATGGCTGATCAAGAACAAAGAGCGATACGGGCTGCCGTGCGGCGGGCCTTGGCCGAAGACGTGGCTGCAGGTGATGTCACCAGCACATGGACGCTGCCAGAAAGCCAGAGAGTGCGAGCAAAGCTGGTGGCCAAGGCCCCCGGGGTTATAGCCGGACTTGGGGTCGCGCGAGTCGTGTTTGCCACTGTGGACAAGCGCATCCGCTTCGAGGTCTGGGTACCCGATGGTAGCACGGTGCAACCTGGAGATGTCGTTGCCTCGCTGGAAGGTCCAGCACAGAGTGTGCTCACGGCCGAGCGAGTTGCGCTCAATTTCCTACAGCGCATGTCTGGCATCGCCACCTCCACCCGGCAATACGTGCAGGCAGTCCAGGGTACACGTGCGATCATTCTCGATACGCGCAAGACTGCACCGGGCTTGCGCGTCCTGGACAAGCTGGCGGTGCGTCTTGGGGGTGGTCAGAATCACCGCTTTGGCCTCTTTGATATGGTGCTGATCAAAGACAACCACATAGCCGCTGCGGGTGGCATCCGCGCAGCGGTACAACGAGTTCGCGCTCACAACCACGCCGGCCTTACAGTAGAGGTGGAGGTTAAGAATTCTGAGGAGCTGCGCGAGGCGCTGGACATCGGCGTCAGTCACATCCTGCTGGACAACATGGATACAGAACAGATGCGCCAGGCGGTATCGTTCACGGCTGGCCGCGCCAAGCTGGAGGCGTCCGGTGGGGTGAATCTGGGGACGGTGGCGGACATTGCGAGGACTGGGGTGGACTATGTCAGCGTCGGTGCGCTCACTCACTCGGTAACTGCACTGGATACCAGCCTGGAAGCGGAGGCCCCTACTCTGGCTGCTCCTTCAGAATACGAGGCGCTCAGTGATCCAGATGCCTGTTCGCGCATCCGCGAGGCCAAGGCTCTGCTTGGCAAGGATCTTGTTATCCTGGGGCACCACTATCAGAGAGATGAGGTGCTGCAGTTTGCTGATGTCCAGGGCGATTCATTGGAGCTGTCGCGAGAAGCAACCAAGAAAGCAAGAGCACGGTATATCGTATTCTGCGGGGTAGATTTCATGGCGGAGACAGCAGCCATGCTCTGTGCATCCTCGCAGACCGTGCACATACCGGAGACCACAGCTATCTGTCCCATGGCACAGATGGCCAGTGCCGAGAACCTGGGAGTCGCCTGGAAGTACCTACGCGAACTGTGGGATGATGACCTCACGCCGGTGACCTATCAGAATTCGTATGCCGAGGTGAAGGCGTTCTGTGGACAACACGGCGGTGCCGTATGCACCTCGGCCAATGCACAGGCCGTTCTGCGCTGGGCGCTCAAGAGAACCAGACATGCCATCTTCCTGCCAGACGAACACCTGGGACGTAACTCTGCCCTGGCGCTCGGAGTCCCCTCTGATGAGATCAGCATCTGGGATCCAGCCCAACCTGTCGCAAGCCGCGATGCAGCCCGTTCCGCGACAGTGGTGGTTTGGAAGGGCTACTGCAATGTGCACACTCGCTTCACCGTGCAGCATGTGCAGGAAGTCCGACGTAGACACCCAGGCATCCGCGTTATCGTACACCCCGAGTGTCCGCACGAGGTGGTGACCGCTTCTGACCGGAGCGGATCCACCTCCTACATCATGCGCACCGTGAGAGAGGCCCCTCCGGCCTCATCTTTCGCGGTCGGCACCGAAGTGCACATGGTGGACAGGCTCGCCAGGGAGAACCCTGATAAGTTCATTGTGCCACTTGCGCGGTCCACTTGCGAAGCCATGTACCGTATCAACCCACAGAACCTGAGCTACACGCTTGACCACTTGCTGATCGGTGAACCCGTGAATGTCGTTCGCGTGCCTGCAAGCATCTCGGAGCAGGCGAATCTGGCCCTACAAAGAATGCTGACGGTCAAGTAGCATGTCGCACATCGAGACGGACGTCCTGGTCATCGGCTGCGGCATTGCCGGAGCCACGGCGGCCCTGAATCTGGCAAGAGATACCAATGTGCAGATCACCGTAGTAACGGCAGAGGATGATCCTCACGAATCCAACACCTACTATGCACAAGGTGGGATCATCTACCGTGGCGAAGACGACTCGGTTGAGCTGCTCAAGGAGGACCTCGAGCGCGCAGGAGCTGGCATTGGCAATCCCCAGGCCATGCAGATTCTGTCCGAGTACGGTCCACCCTTGGTTCGCTCGTTCCTGGTAGAGCAGTTGGGCGTGCCATTTGATCGGGTGAAAAATAACGGCCTTGACCGCATCAAGGAAGCTGCCCATTCCACTGAACGTATTCTGCATGTCGGCGACTACACGGGACGAGCGATTCAGGAGACGCTGGTGCAGGCTCTGTGCGCTCTGCCCAATGTGCATGTGCAGACCCGGCATACTGCAGTTGATTTGCTCACGCCCGCCCACCACTCGCAAGACCGTCTGGCGGTCTACGCCCCACTATCCTGCGTCGGAGCCTATGTCTTCAACCAGGACACTGCGCAAGTTGATGCCTATATAGCCAAAAAAACCGTCCTGGCCACGGGGGGACTCGGTCGTATCTTTCTGCACAGCACAAATCCGCCCGCCGCACGCGGAGATGGGCTGGCCATGGCCTACAATGCTGGCGCACGCATTATTAACGCGGAGTACGTTCAATTCCACCCCACTGGTTTCTATCATCGCGACCAGGTTCGCTTCCTTGTCTCTGAGGCGTTGCGCGGAGCCGGAGCCAAGCTCGTGGACGAGCATGGCAGGCCTTTCATGTATCGCTATAACCCCGAGTGGCAGGACCTGGCGCCCCGTGATATCGTCGCACGCGGCATCCATCAAGAGATGCTCCAGTCGGGAGCCAAGTGCGTATTCCTCGACCTCAAGTCCCATCTGGCAAAAGCCGAGATCAAGGCGCACTTCCCAGCGATCTACCAGAAGGCACTGGAGTACGGTGTGGACATCACCGAGGATTGGATCCCGGTCGTCCCGGCAGCCCACTATCACTGCGGCGGCATCTGGGTGGACGAATACGGGCGAACCAGCATCGAGGACCTCTATGCTGTTGGAGAGGTCTCATGTACAGGCGTGCATGGCGCGAACCGACTGGGGAGTAGTTCGCTGCTAGAAGGGCTGGTATGGGGGACAAGAGCAGCCCAGCACATCGCCCAAACGCTAGACCAAAATGCTATGCCCGCAGCGGGCATTCCACCCTGGCATGATGAAGGCTTAATCGACGTGGCGGATCCTGCCCTCATCCTACAGGACATGGCCACGATCCAGAACATCATGTGGAACTATGTGGGTCTGGTGCGGTCTGCTCGACGATTGGACCGGGCGATCAGTGACCTGCGAAATCTGCAGATAGACATCTCACGCTTTTACGCAAGCACCAAGCTATCCGATAGCCTAATCGGATTGCGCAATGCTGTTCAGGCAGCTCTCATCGTGGCGCAAGCAGCCTGGGAGAACAAGATAAGCAGGGGATGCCACTTCCGCGAAGACTGATTCCACTGACGAGGAGCTAAGAAAAGCAGGCGGTGCGCTACTGCTCGCCCCGTAGCACCACCTGAAGTGCGTGCTCATAGTGCTGATATGCAGAGGTGCCAAACAGCACAAAGCGCACGAGATCGATCTCAGAGTGCTCCCGCAGGTAGCCAAGGACTGTCTCCAGCGCGACGGCCGCAGCAAGGGCCATCGGGTAACCGTAGACTCCAGTGCTTATCGAGGGAAAAGCCACGCTCCTGATGCCTCGCTCTGAGGCTAAGCGCAGGCTGTTAAGGTAGGCGTTGCGCAAGACCTTGGCCTCGCCTCGCTGGCCATCATGGTAGATTGGCCCTACCGTATGGATGACAAACCTGGCCTTTAGTCTGCCACCCGTGGTGATACGCGCTTCACCGGGCGGGCATCCACCAATCTTTCGGCATTCTGCCAGGATCTGCGATCCACCCGCGGCATGAATGGCACCATCAACCCCACCACCACCGAGTAAACTGGGATTGGCGGCATTGACAATGGCCTCAGTATCTTGTTCAGTAATATCGCCCTGAACAAGCTCTAGCGCGGACTCGGCGATGGTCACGCGCACGCTTCCCCCTACACTGCTGCAGAACGGTATTCCAGCGCCTGCGGCCCTGTATCACTATCACTCATGATCAGATAGGATGCCCCCTTAGGCTCTGTAGAAATGCCAAACGGATGCCCGTTACAGTCCAGGGCCAACAGGCGCAGCATGCCTCCGCTGTCGCGAACCAGCGGCTGCAGATCGAGCATAGCTTGCTCGCAGGCCTCCTGCAGAGTGAGCCCCATCTTCATATAGAGCACTGTGCTACGAGCAGTACTGGCGCGCATGGAAAGCTCACCATATCCTGTGCACGCCGCAGCGCCATAGCGATTGTCAGCATAGTTGCCCGCGCCAATGATAGGCGAATCGCCCAGCCTGCCCGGGTATTTCCAGCCCCAACCACTTGTACTGACAGCACAGGCAAGATCACCACGTTGGTCACGCGCCAGGAAATTAACTGTTCCATGGTGTAGCCTTCGTCCGATCAGCTTGCTCACCACCGGCAAGAGTTGAGCCCTGTTGGCCAGTCCAGCGATCTCCTCATCGTTGATCACTTGGGCGAGCTGGTCATGCCACCTGTGCTGCGCCTGCTCGGTGAGAAGTTCGCACGGAGCAAAGCCCATTTCCCTGGCAAAACGCTCGGCCCCGTCACCTACGAGCATGACGTGGGGGGTTAGCTCCATCACCCGCCGCGCGACTGACACAGGATGCTCAAAGCCGTGAAGCGCGCCGACTGCCCCTGCTGCGAGGTTGCGCCCGTCCATGATGCTCGCATCCAGCTCGACCTGGCCCAGAATGTTTGGAAGGCCGCCCAATCCCACGGTCTCATCCTGTGCATTGGACTCGATGCATCGTGTGCCTCGCTCAACCGCGTCCAGCGCCTGGCCGCCTTCACGCAGGATCTGCGCAGCGGTGAGCATGCCTGGTCCACCATTGCCTGACGCCATCAGTAACCACATGGATATCACCTCCAGGAGGCAGCTCGCGCAGTTCGCGTCCTACCACCCAGCCCTGCCTCTGTGCAATTGGGGTCCGCCGCGCTGCCTTTGTTCATTGCACATGGTCAGATGCGGGTGGACGATGCCTCAAGAACAGCAGCACACCACACACCAGAATGGAGGCAAGGGAGATCCACTGGGCAGTAGCCATGCTGCGAATCATCCAGGCATCGGGTCGCTGGAACTCGACAAAGAAGCGCAGCAGTGGATAGAGTATGCCATAGAGCAAGAGCAGGTCGCCATCTTTCAGTCGATCACCATAGCGTCGCGACACATAGAGAATCACGCCAAGGTTGACTAGATTGCCCAAGGACTCGTAGAGAAACGTCGGATGGAAGCGTGTATCCAGTGGAAACCGAGCCAAGTCATTGTATGGTGGGATGCGGTGATCAGCATCAATTCTGATGCCCCACGGCAGAGTCGTAGGATAGCCGTACAACTCCTGGTTCAGGAAGTTGCCCCATCGCGAGATAGCTTGCGCCAGGATCAACCCTGGCGTAGCAAAATCCGCCCATCGACCAAAAGAAAGCCGATGGTAGCGCGTGTAGAGCCACAAACCAGCCGCGCCGCCAGCAACGGCGCCATAGATCGCTAGGCCACCCTTGCGGGTGTTCAAGATCTCCATAGGATACTGCCGGTAGTAGTCCAGGCTGGAGACCACGTGGTAAAGACGAGCACCCAGCATGCCCAGCACCAGACATAACAGCAGAGCGTTCCAAATATGCTCTGGATCCTCACCTCGTCTCTTGGCTTCATGTTCTGCCAAGTAGGCGGCCAACATCGCAGAGGTTACTATGATGATGCCATACCAAGCGATTGAGAACGGTCCGATACGAAAGGCAATTCTGGCGCCCTCCAAATGGTTACCTCCTATATGCGAGAGAATGGGGTCGCGTGCCAGTCCTGAGTGCAATCACTTGAAATCCAGCGGGGCAAATTCGCCCTCTTTGACCTGGAAGACATAGATGCGCTGTTCCTCCAGGTCACCATTGGGGTCATAACTAATGCGGCCCACGAGGCTTTGAAAGTCTAGCCCTCGTATGGCATTCACAACCTGAGCGCCATCGGGTGCTCCAGCTTTCTTGATGCCTTCGACGATAACCTGCATCGCACTGTACCCTGCAATGCTATAGGTACCTGGATTACGTGCCTCCAGCTCCTGGTATTCTTTCCACCACTTGGCATCGGCGCTCGACACAGGGTCGGGGGTGATCCCACTCACATAGGCGCCTTCTGACGCCAACCCAGAGCCATCAATGAACTCATACAAGAAGCATCCATCGCTAGCCATGAATGGCACGGTGAGCCCTGCCTCGCGAAGCTCAGGCAGAAGTACGTACCCCTCCGTCTCATATCCAGCCAGAAATACGGCATCAGGCTGTAGGGCGAGAACCTTCTTGACCGCATCGCTCTGGGTCGGCGCTGCCTCGGGTATCTCAATCACTGCGGCTGGCTGTACTCCAAGTTCTGCCATGGCCCGGAGCATCTGGTCTTTCAGGCCACGTCCGTATTCATTGTTTGCATGCACCAAAGCAATGCGCCGAGCACCGAGCCGCTCAATCAGGAATCTGGCATCGACCGGAGCTTGGGCGGCATCCGTTGCATTCACGCGGAAAAAGTTACTGAAACCCCGCTCCGTGAGGCTGACATCGCTTGAGGTCGGGGTAACTACAACCAGAGGCAGATTCCGGTAGATCTCCATCGCTGCCAGGGACTGCCCACTGTTGTAGTGACCAACCACACCGATCACTTTCCTCCCGCTACGCAGCGCATCCGCGATCTCCTGGGCAACTGTGACGGCCACATCCGAGTCCGCTTCGTCATCTACGGCCAGCACCTTGAGGTTGTATCCCAGCAGCCCACCTGCAGCGTTGACGCGTTCCGCCATCAGCCGAGCTCCTCCAACGACGGTTTGCCCCCCGTCGGCCTGCCAGCCAGAAAGGGGAGCTGCAACGTACACCAGTAGCTCCCCTTTGGGCTGTGGCACAGAACAGCCAAGTGTCGCAATCGAAAGGGCAAGTGTCAACATGACTAGCCTGCCCCACCTCTTGACCAGGATCGCCTTTCCCACTTGTAGGACCTCCTGTACAAGTCCAGCTATACCGCGGACCCCTGATAGATCTCATCCAGAGTCTCTTGCAGCGACTGCAATGCAGCAACCTGATCCGCGATATCGCCGCGTAGCCGCTGCGCTCGACCCGAATCGATATCCTTGGCTTGCACCAATTGAATCTGCGAATACACAGTTCCAAGGGCTGTTAACGTAGTCTCCAGTTGGTACTCTGCTTTCTCCATAGTGTTTGCGAGCATTTCCAGGTTGCCCAATTGCGTTTGCTTGCTCGAGATGGCCTGCTCCAATTGTTGACGAACGGGCAGATCGTCTTCGCGTTGCAGTTTGATCCGCAGATTGGCGATCTCGCGTGGCAGATCGCGGCGGTCCCTAAGCAATACCGGGTCCTCATGGTATTGGTCTAGTCGCTTCGCCAATCCGAATACGCTCGACACCCAATCCGCAATGCCAGCCGTCGTGTCCAGCAGGTGATCTCGCAAGACGCCCGAGTCGGCAGACCGCACATGTGTCTCAATCCGTTGTCGGTACTGCAGCGCTTTCTCCACCCTTTGGCGGTACTCTGGGGTACGGATCTCGGCCGGATTGAACTGCTGGCGCAGCATATCAGCAACAACTTTGCGGCTGGTCATCTCGTCCGTGATGCTGGTATAGATGATCAAGGCCTCACCGACGAGCCCAATCACCAGCCAATACCACCATTGCCACCACGGAAACGGATGCGGCAAGAGAGCCACCAGCACAATGGTGAGAGCAACCACAAGGGCGCTCTCAAGCCGGAAGAAGGCATGTGCCAGAATGGCCCTGGTAGTTTTCCGCTTCAGCTCGTTTGGTCTTGACGGCATGTGGTGCTCCTCAGCAGGATGTCAGCCTTGTGCACATAGCTAGAAGTAGGTGGACAGGATCTTGTAGAGCTCCTGGATTGTCTCAGGGCTGCCGCGCCTTGTCTGCCCGCCTGTGGCTCCGGATAAGCTCTCCAAAGTATCAATGTCGGCGTCAGCGCCATAGGCCACGCAAAAGACTACTACTGGCACCCCCGACCGGTTGCCTTCTTGCATGCGTGAGATGAGTGTCCTCAAGCGAATGCGCGAGTTGTTCTCCTTGCCATCCGTCATCACAACAACCGCATTGATCCGCTCGCGGTCCCCCAGTGTTTGGAGTCGCTCATAGGCTAGGCTGACCGCGTCAAGGAGCGCAGTATCCCCTCCTGCAGTCAATCCTGCGATCTGTGAGCGGAGGGGGGCCCGGTTGGTACTTAGCTCTGTCAGGGGCACTGCTTCCTCAACATCGGACGAGAACATAATCAAGCCTACGCGCTCCTGGTCGCCCTTGATCAGCCCAAGGAAAGTGGCAAAGGCCTCACGAGCCTGCACCAGCTTTTCGCCCTGCATGCTACCCGAAACATCAGCGACCAGGAACAGGTTGGTCTTGCGTTTGGCATATTGCCACACATCGCGCACCACGCTAATCACCGCCGGGCTAGGAATCTGTAGCGTAGTCTTGGGCTGCGCAGGGTCAACTCCATTGGCAAGGCTGATGGGCGAGCTGGCCGAGTCAATGGGCATACTAAGGTCGGTGGGGCGGTAACCACTCGATAGCACCAGGGACTGAGATGCGCTCGACAGCAAAAAGTCGCTGAATGCCCGGAATCCCTGTCGTTGCTCCGGCGTGGTGTCAGGTCTCTCGAGCAGGACAAGCGGGTGATCCTTCCACATGGTACCCTCTACGGGGTAGATGGCCACCAGGTCGCCCTCGTGACGTTGATTGTGACGAATCACCAGCTGTTCCTCAATGACAAAAGCATCCAGGTAGCTCCGGCCCTTGTTCTCGATCTGTTCCATGACGGCCAGCTCACCTTCACCGTAATAACGAACCGTCTTTTCCAGTTCCGTTACGTAGGTCAGCGTCGCCTCATTTGTTGCGTCTTCGACCGTCAAGCCCCGTGTCTTGCCCGCTCCCGCGTAGAATGCGGCCAGTGTTGCCAACAGGCCGCTGGCCGACGAGGTGGCCGGATGGCTCCACTTGAAATCGGGATCTCTCCGCGCGATGGACAGCAGATCAGACCAGCCAATCGCCTTGGCGGGGTAGCCCATCGATTGGGCGACATCGCGCCACATGGCAACCACCACTGGGCTAACCGCATAACGTGTGGTATCGCCAATGATCGAAGCTTCGGTCCCTTGCTCATTCTGCCATTCCAGGTCCAGCTGGCTGAGCCACACCGACGAATCTGCACTGACGGCTTGGAACCGTCCGCCCAGAGCGGCTTCGAGCATCTCATCCGGAGCCATTTGCACCGCTATTACCGAAACCTGTCGGCCCGAGGGTGTTCGATGGCGAGCGGAGTTGAACCTTTTCACAAGCTCTTGAAAGAGCTCGGCCTTTTCTGGTGTATAGGCGATCTCTAGCACAACCTGGTCGGTTACGCCAAGATTGCGTCTGGCCCCCTGGTACACTAACCAGCAAGCGAGACAGGCAATCAGAGACATCGCCACCAGCGCGAGCGCGATGATGAGCCAGGATCGTCGACTGCGCGTACCCTTATCTTGCCACGACATGTCTGAGCTCCTACTGCTGTGCCACGTTCAGGTCAAACCAACGTAGCAGAGCCAACAACACCTCGCGCGATGGAAAGCGCATCATGGTTGTGCGCGGCACGACTGTCATCGCCCCTTGTGATTCCCACTGAACAAACAGACTTCCGGGCTCGGTCACCGCCACTTCTGGATTGGCAGGGCGGAGGCCCAAGCCCACCGCTTGCTTCTGCACATCAGGCCGTAGCAGATAATTCTCGAACTCCAAAGCTGCGTTCTTTTCCAGGGCAGATGTCTCATCGCCCATCCAGATCGTGAACGGAAAATCAAACCAGGTTACATATTCTGGATAGACGATCTTCAATGGATCCTGCCAGCGCGTCTGGATACCGGCCATGTTGAGCAACAGGTCGCTCTCCAAGAGCTGGCCGCCATCGCCCATAGAGTAGCCAAAGAGAGCAAGGTTTTCGACAGAGTAGGAGCCAAGGCTGCTAAAGTCCGTCACTGCACCCATGAGCTCCTTTAGCCATTGCTGAAACTGAGGATCAGTCACATCGGCCACGCTGATGTCAGTGCGATTGTAGTACTCTCCAGCCGCTGCGATCATAGCTGCGAGCCCGCCGACATTCTTCCTCGGGTTGGGCACCACGAGCTTGAAATAGCCCCACTCGGCAGGCCCGCCCAGCTCTGGCCAGCCGCCTTTGGCCGTCGCGGCGTCGTGAATCACCGCCCAGTTGATATCGCCGTACTTGGCGCGCAGCACTTGTTCACGGCTGCCGTAGATGCCCCAAGAGAACAAGGAGATCACAATGGGACGAGCCCGATACTCGCCTCCGGTCAGGAAGACATCTCTGCCCAGTTTCTCCTTGTAGGTGGCATTTACCAGCTCCACAAGATAACGGCTATCGGGAATCCACACAGTCGGAGTGGGGGTCATCTCTTCGCGTTCCCAACGACCCATGGCGGTCAATCCATCCATAGGTTCAACAGTCACTCGAATCTGTCGACCCTCCAACTTGTGATTCTGGGCATTGAAGGTCTTGGCGGCCTGCTGCACGAAGGGCTCAACCGGCAAGGCACAGATGATGCGCACATCGAGCGTCTTGGGCGGCTCAATCAGAGGGGCAACGCCACCCAGGCGCTGCACCAGAAACGACGCGGCCACGATGCCCACGGCCAGCAACACCACAATGAAGAACACCCAGCGCGTTCGGTTCATTTATTTATCTCCAACCCTTCTGGACCCGCCGACACAGTCTCAACATGCATCCTGCTACCCTGCATAGCGCGGGCGACACATGGCGCAGCCGATATGCGCGACAGCGTTCACGCAGAACTTGGCATCCGATCTACTCTCAGGCCATATGCTACCTGCGCCCAACCAGGACAGGAGAGGTCTCTTGGGGGCAGCAACCTGCCCCCTCGATCAAGCTATTCCAAGCCCAATCTGGCCTTGCGCTGCGCCAGTTGGCTGTCAATCATATCCTTCTCCAGAGCCTCAGCCATCTGGTTGTCGAGACGCTTTGCATCGATCTCGCCTTGTGCGGTCGCCTTGTCCAGCCGACGCTGGATCTCGTCGCGGATCTCGTTGATGCCAGCCTCGGAGGTCGTGACCCCGCCTACCCCTTCCACGACCCGATGCGTCAACTCCTTGCTCTTGGCCAGGTCGAGCATAGCCTGCAACTCGGTGCGCTCGCGCTTGGCTTCAGTGAGTTTCGCTTCGAGCTTGAGCTTGGCCGCCAGCAGCTTGCGATATTCCTCTTCTTGAGACTTGTGCTGCTCGCCATAGGTATCGGCAAGTCGCTTGACCGTGTTGTAACGATACTGGGCCGCTGAAGCGAGATCTTCCTTGCCCTGGCTCAGGAAGAGGTCGATGTTACGGTCGAGCTCCTCGGCCTGTTCCTCAAATTCCTGAAACTTGCGTTTGATCGTTCTCGCCTCACCGCCGACCGTTGCAGCTGCATCCTCAAGAGCATCCAGATTGTCTTCGACTTTGCGGATGTACTCATCCACTACGGCCATGCTGTTCGCCTTCAGTGCCTGGCTGACGATGTAGTTCAGATTGGCCGAGATCAGAGTTCGTACCCTTTCCAAAAGCGATGCCATTTCCAGTCCTCCTACTAAATTGTTCTAGACTTGATATCTACACATGGTAGTCAATCGCCTCGCCAAACCAGCGATAGGTACTTGACGATACCGCCGCAGCTGACCAGGCAGGCGTCCCAATCAGCAGTGCAACTATCTGACCATATCTTAGTCACAGAGATCGCTCTTGCATGACGCCTAGCCGACGGGAAGCTGACATGTTTGGCGATACAGGTCACGGTTGGGCCAATTTGTAGCCTCTGCCGCGAACCGTCAGCAGGTACTTCGGCTCATCCGGCGACGGCTCGATCTTTTGCCTAAGCCGGCTCACCAGCTTCTCTATACGCGCATCGTCGACCTCATCCAGGTAAGCCTCGCCCCAAACGGATTCCACAATGCGGTACTTGTCACAAATCTTGTCCAGGTTTCCGTAGAGCAACAATAGTAGCTTGTACTCAGATTCGGTAAGAGTGGGGACCAGCTTCCCATCTACCCACGCCTCACCCGACTCGACGTCGACCCGCACGCCAGATTGCGCCCGATGACGCACCAAGTTCTGACGACTCACGAACCCGGCAAACAGGTCACTGAACACACGCCTTGTCGCGCCGCTCACGAACACAAGCCCCTTCTCGACCAGTATGTTGAGGTTCGCTATAGTGTCCTGACCGGCAACTAGCTGCAACAACGCCTCCTGTTCTGGGGCGCTCAGGTCAGTCCACAGTTTGGCACACTCCAGGCGTATCTGAGGGTCACCCGACAACTGCTCACGTAACCGTTCATAGTTGCCCTCAGTAGCGCGCCAGCCGGTGACCTGCTTGGCCTTGTCCACCGCACGGCAAGTAGCCTGCAGCAGTGCGGGATGTCCCCCTGCACAGTCCAAAACGAATTCGACATCGTTCGCTGTGGCGGGTGCTGAAGAGTGCGCCAGGCGCTGTTGAGCCAGGAGACATGCGTCGCCGCGGGCAAGAGGCAACAGAAAAACAGTATGGGGTGCGAAGAGCTCGCAGAATTCTCCAACTCGACGGTCATCGCGTAGTTCGGCAAGAGGCCTATCGGTCGCTGTCACATAGCACAGCCGTGACCAGTACCTATCCTTGAGGGCCCGCAATCTGACAAGTACGCGGGCATCGAGCTCAGCCAGAGCCTCATCGAACTCGTCGAACAGCAGCACGAGACGGCCCTTACAGTGGCTGAGATAGGCATCGAGGCTGTTCTCAAACGCCAAGGGGACCAGAAAAGGATTGTCTTGAGCCACTACTGTGCGATATGCCTCGCGCAGCGCAAGTGCCAATTCGTGGGCGCTGTCGCTGTCCTCCTCCACCGTCCGCAGCAAGTCCCTCAGGATCACCTCATAGAATCCCTGTTCACTTATCTGCGAGACCAGGTTGAGATCGATGTAGACGAGGACGCTCTGTCCATTGGGTCGTGCTGAATCAGCGCGACAAAGGGCTGGCAAAGCTCGCAGAAGGGTCGATTTGCCGACGTTGCTGACACCGACGATCGAGCAACAATCCGCGTTGGCTACACCGCTGATCACACGAGCCACTTCGCTTTTGCGGTCCACTATTTCCGGTGCGCGTGGCACTGGGATGTCCTCAGACATGCTCATACTCCTGCCGCTTCTGACTTTATGCGGACTGTTCAGGCTCTTTGCCCGATGGCAAGAGTCGAACTAGGCGACTCCACACCATAGTGAGTCTGTGACGAGTATCCCCCACCTGGGCCAGAAGACCACGATGGGCAGGCTGCTCCACTTCCCTGCGCGACAACTCCTGGAAGCTGTCCCATTCGCCACACTGAAAGCAGCGGGGCTGCAACTCAACACTGCTGTATCCGCACGACTGACAACGGAAGATGGCTTCTCCGGCTCGCAATTCTTCAACGCAACGCTGATACGCAATGCTCGCCTCGGCTAACTTGCCCATCCGCAGATAGGATTCGCCCAATTGAAGCGTAGCCTCCAGGAGATCTGGCTCCTGGCGAACAACATCCTCCAAGAGCCGAAGGCTCTCCTGCTCCGCGCCTACCTGCTGCAGCAGATTGCTCAGCAGGTAAGCGTAGCGCACGTCGTCTGCGTGCGACACCATACACTGGCGTACGAGCTGCATTACGGCCACCGTATCACCAACTCGGTCGCTGGCGGTCAATACGCGGTCGGCGAGTGCCTGAGAGTAGCCCATCCACAAGCCCCGACACCAAGTTTCGACCGCGATATTGACTCGCTGCTGCAAATAGTGCAAGTCACCCAGATGCACATAGAGCTCCAGGCGCGCAGGGTCAAACTCCAGGGCAAGCTCATAGTCATCTGCACTCTCGGCGTAGCGGGAGGTACGAAAGTTGTCTTCACCGTGAAGCGCGAAGAGATCTGCCAGTTGTTGGCTGTTCTCTCCAGCCTTTAAGATTCGCAGTTGTTCCAGTGCCTCCACTCGCATCCCAGCCCGCCGATAGATAGCATACAGGTAGTAGTGTGTATCCAAGTTGGCGGGATCAAGCTCAAGGGCCCGTTGTAGTTGGAATATCGCCGGACCGGTCTCGCCGAGGCGGAAGTGGATCATCCCCAGTTTCAAGGTAGCCGGCAACGAAGTCACATCAAGCTCTTGTGCCCGCTGATAGTGCTTCTTCGCCTCCTCCAGTGGCCCCTTCTGCTCATCCAGCCAGCCCAGCTGCAGATGAGCTGCAACATGCATGGGCCGGAGCTCGATTCTGTGATCCCAGAACATGGCTTCGGCCAGCTTGCGGCGCGCGAAACCGTACTCGCCACTGTCGAAAGCGGCCGAACCACGGCGGAAGCTCTCCTCCGCGCGCCGAATGCGCAGCGTAAGGATGTCCGATACCGCACGCGCCAGCGCACTCTCGGGAGCAGATGCTTTTCGGGCCTCTGAGCTCAGCGAGCCCGCGAACGCTCCCCGCATCCGTTGTCCAACATTCTGTGTAGTCTTGAGCAAGCGTCCTGGCGTACGCAAGAACGACAGCAACAGACCCCGCAGAGGCATGAACACGATTCCAGCAAGAAAACCAAGGGCAAAGGCACCAACCAGGACCAGCGTATCTCCCAGAAGCGTAGCGTCACCCAAAATCGAACCTCCTATCCGGTCTACAAGACGACCCCAGACTCCCAACAGACAACCACGGAGGGTCGACTTGACTCACAGCGATGCGGCTTGCCAGTCTTCTACCACCAGCTGGAGCTCTTCGACACCATTCCACGTATGTCTCTGCATGGTGTAGGCAACATCGATATGTTTGGGCACCTCCGATGGGCTCAGGCGTTGGCGAAATGCGACCGCGTCCCAGACCGACGTGCCATCACTTAGTACCAGTTTGAGGGTAGCGCCATCGCGCCCCATAGCATGGGCGTTTCTGACCTGCACATTTCGACTGACAAACACCGGCTGAGGGTTACCCGCTCCAAAGGGCTCCATGGCTTCCAGCAGGGCAAGGGTCGAGCCGCTTGCCTGTCGCAGGGGAATCTCCATATCGATATGCAGCTTGGCGACCAATTGCTCTTGCGTCAGCTGGCAAGCTGCGACCTGGCTGATCTTCGCGCGGAACGGTTCGACATTCTGACGAGAGATCGAAAAGCCGGCGGCTGCTGAGTGACCACCGTACTGTTCCAACAGATCGCAGCACTCGTCGAGGGCATGGGTGATGTGAAAACCCTCGATGCTCCTGGCCGAGCCTTTGCCGGATTCGCCATCCAGTGCAATGATCAGCGTCGGACGATAGAACTCCTCGACAATTCGGCCGGCCACTAACCCGGCGACACCCGCTGAATAGGACTCATCGGCCAATACGTAGACCCGTTGGTCGTGCAACGCCCCAACCTGCTCGCGTGCATGCTGCAGCATCTGCTCCAGAAGCTGGCGACGTTTCTGATTCTGCATGCCTAACTGTTGTGCGAGGGCACAAGCCTCTTCTGAACTGTCGGTGGTCAACAACTGGTAACTCACCATGGCGTCATCCAAACGCCCTGCCGCGTTGAGACGCGGTCCCAAAACGAAGCCCACGCTGCCTGACGTTACCTGCCCCTGTCGCAATCCGGATTCCTGCAACATTGCTGCCATTCCCGGTCTTGCTGCTTGATTCAGTCGGGCAAGCCCGCGGGAGACTAGAACGCGGTTCTCGCCGATCAGCGGCGCGAGGTCGGCGACTGTACCCAGGGCCACCAGATCCAGGAAGGACTCTTCTTCAGGGAGATCTTGTGAGCGCTTGGTGGATAGCCGGCGTTCCACTCGCAGAAGCGCCTGCGCCAGTTTATAGGCAAGACCAACACCGGTCAGATGGGTAAAGGGGTAGGTCTCATCGGCTCTACGCGGGTCGATGACGGCGACAGCCTTGGGCAACTCGCTCGCAAGGCCGTGGTGGTCCGTGATGATGAGCTCCATGCCGAGGCTGTGAGCATACTGAGCTTCAGCAGACGAGCGTACGCCGCAGTCGACGGTTACGACAACCTTGACTCCTCGCTCGGCAAGCTCTGCGAGTCCGTGGTTGCTCAAGCCGTAGCCTTCCTCGAGTCGTTTGGGAATGTAGGGGATCGCCTCTGCACCGAGAGCACGGAATGTCTCTATCAGCAGAGCAGTGGCTGTAACCCCATCGACATCATAGTCGCCATAGACTGCGATGAGCTCCTTTTGACGAAAGGACTGCCTCAAGCGCGCTACGGCCTCGTTCATCCCCAGCAGGCGAAATGGATTCGCCTCCGGAGCACAGCGATCCATAAACTGCTGCACCTGTGACGCGGTCAGAATTTGCCGGTTGTAGAGCAACTGCACGATCAGCGGTGGCAGCTCGGGGAATCGCTCCAGGTGTTCAGCGGGGGCAGAAGGGTAGATAGCCCAGCTTTTTCCTCGTGAGGTCAACATGCTTCTCCAGCAAGAACTGACATCATTATAGAGCACTCTTGAGCTGCCACCAAGTCACCACCGGTTGGGCGGGTCCAGGCTCATGCACGGTTTGTGCGATCCTTGCCTTTCTGGTTTCGCCGGCTATACTTGGGATCACTCTTGGCTTGAGGGAGGGCAAGGACTTGTGCTCGCATGGGCGCACCGTGTATCTATCAGCACACCTTGATGATGCTGCTCTCTCCTGCGGGGGCACAATCGCGCAACAGAGTCGGAGAGGTGAAGATCCGTTGGTGGTCACGTGTTTCGCAGGTGTGCCCAACTACGGTCAACTCTCACCCTTTGCCATCGGCCAGCACGAGAAGTGGGGCATGCCAGCAGACCCGGTATCATCACGCCGGTCTGAAGATGTGCAAGCCATGGCACGCCTCGGTGCACAGTATACGCACCTTGACTTCCCTGACTGCATCTATCGCCGTCATGAGCACAGTGGCGAGGCTCTGTATGCAAGCGAGGCGGCCCTCTTTGGTCAGGTACATCCAGCAGAGGCACATCTGGTAGGGAAACTCGTAAGCCAACTCCAATGCATGTTGCCCTTAGCCGATGTAGAGATCTATGCCCCGCTCGCGATCGGTAACCATGTGGACCATCAGCTGCTTCTGCAGGCGGCCTTGCAGCTTGAGGCGCAGGGCTATCACGTTCGCTTCTTTGAGGATCTGCCCTATGCGGAGGAGGCCGAGCAGCTGCACCGAGCCCTATCGGGATGGACGTGCAAGCTTGTCTCAAGAACGACTGACCTGGCCGAATCCGAACTGCAGATCAAGACAGAGACGATCGCGTGCTACAAATCGCAACTCGTAGGGCTCTTTGGAACCAAAGCCCAGATGGTAAACCGAGTAAGGGCGTATGCCTTGCGTGTGGGGTGCGATGGAAGATATGGTGAACGGTATTGGCGAGTGAGCAAGGCATGAATGGCCGCGAGAGCACAAGAGCCAGCCTGTCGTTGTCCAGCCGCCTTTTCTTGCACGTGATCCCACTGATTGCAGGTATGGCAACCATGACACTGGAAATGAGCGCCTCTCGCCTGCTCGCGCCGTATTTTGGGAATTCCCTGCCGGTCTGGGGCGTGATCATCGCCATGCTGCTGGCTTTCCTCGCCATTGGCAATGAACTCGGGGGGCGGCTGGCTGAGCGGTGGCCACAGCTCGATAGCTTCCTGCAACTGCCAGCGTTGGCGGGAGTCGCCGTAGGTCTGATTCCGTCCCTGGCCAACCCGATGCTGCGCACAGCCATGTACAGTTTTGCCAGATATGATGCCAGTACAACCCTTGCAGCATTGTTCGCCAGTCTGCTTTTGTTTGCCCCGGCAGTGGTTCTGCTGGGCGCCATTGTTCCCTTTGCTGTGCGGATCACGACTGAGCGTGGGGAAAGCAGCGGGGTAGTGGCAGGCCGCCTCTATGCTCTATCTACTGTCGGCAGCTTGATTGGCACATTTGTCTCAGTATTTGTCCTGATCCCCAGCATCGGTACTCGCCGCACGATCGTAACGGTCTCGGTCATACTACTCACCACGGCCATCATAGGCCTTGCTCGTTCAGCCTGGCGCATAGCGCTGATATACCTCCTCTTGTTGGCGTGCATCATCACAATTGCGCTCAGCTCATCCATGGCTATCAAACCCACGCAGGGGCTGGTATACGAAGCAGATTCGGCCTACAACTATATCCAAGTCATACAAAGCGGCCCGGAATTGCTCCTGAAGCTCAATGAGGGCGAGGGCATTCAGTCAAGCTACATTCCGGGAGAGACCTTGACAGGCTACTTCTATGACTATTTCCTACTGGTCCCCTACTTTCGCAAGAACGTAAGGGACCCTCCTCTGGCTAATCTGTGCTTGATCGGGCTCGCTGCGGGGACCAGTGTCCGGCAATTCACAGATATCTTTGGAGCGATTCCGATCGATGGGGTAGAGATCGACCCTACAATCGTCACCATCGGGCGACAGTTCTTCGATATGAAGCAACGCAACCTGCGTGTCTTTGCTGAGGATGGTCGTTTCTTTCTTGCACAGAGCGGCCAACACTACGATGTCATTCTGGTAGACGCCTACAACCCACCCTACATTCCCTTTCATCTGACAACCATGGAGTTCTTCCAACTCACTTCCGACCACCTTGACAGCGACGGGGTTATGGCAATCAACGTCGCACGCACCGAGCATGATCGTGAATTGGCTGAGGCAATCGCCGCAACGCTCAGTGCGGTATACCCGGCAGTCTACACTATAGACACGGTCGGGGAGTTGAACAGCCTTGTGATCGCCTCCAAACAGCAGACGGACTTGGGCGAGATCACGGCCAAGTTGCATAGCTTGGCCGACCCGATGCTTCAAGGTGTGGTGAGCCGTGCCGCGGGGCGTATTCACCGATTCGACCGCTCCGACCAACGAATACTCACCGATGATCTGGCTCCTGTGGAGCAGCTTGTGCACTCGATGGTAGCGCGTTTTCTCTTGGAGGATTCACGATAGAGGTGGAGTGATGAGAGACAACCGGTTGGCCTTGCGTCTGGCTCATACTGTTCTTGCCATCTGTACGCCGATCGTGCTTCTGCTCGGCAACCTCTATCTTCTGGCAAGCCCATGGTATCTGCGACATGAGTACAGTCGCCCTTCATTTCCCCGCTCCTCCATCTTCAGTCCCGATGAGCGTTTGTCGTTGGCGGAAGCTACCCTCAACTATATGCGCTCCGGGCAAGACGTTAGCTTCATCGAGAAGCTTAGCGCGCAGGGGCGTTCTGTGTACAACTATCGTGAGGTTGTGCACCTTGCTGATGCGAAGCGTGTGATGAATGCAGCTTTCCTGGTACACGGGGTCGCCGTGGCGATTGTCCTGCTGTCCGCGTTGACCATCTGGTACCTGTCGAAGGGGTGGAGCAGCGCCCTCCAATCCATGGCCCGGGGATGCATCGGTTTCTTCCTGATGATGATGGCCATCGGTGTTTTCGCATATGCTCAATTCGACCGATTTTTTACTCTCTTCCACCGCCTGCTCTTTACGGGTGATAGCTGGCTGTTCCCCTATACTGATACCCTGATCCAACTGTTCCCCCTGCCCTTCTGGATGGACGCGACTTACATTCTGGCCCTGCTCACCCTGGGCCAATGTGTAGCAGTGGGTATCGTGGGCCTGATCTTTTCAAGAGCGCAGGGCTAACGTGAGGGACCGCCTCTCAACTCGGTGATTTCTCCCACAGCCCTTGGTGGCTATTCAACTGCTCGTGCGGTGTCAAGGAGGAGCATCCCTCGTCAGGTAGGCCTGCACTACCTGGCAACGATCTCTTGGCGCAAGAACAGGGTGTACTTGACTAGAATGCCCAAGTGTGCTAACATCGGCCTTCGTATGGGAGCTTCCTTGCAATTGCCGCGGAACGCTCTGAATACCTTCTATGAGGTGAGGATCACATCAGCAGCAGAGAACATCGAGTCAATGAGGCCATCACAGCACGCGAGGTTCGGCTGATCGACGATGCGGGCACGCAAGTGGGGGTCGTCCCGACGATACAGGCCCTGCGCATGGCCCGGGAGCGTGAGCTTGATCTCGTCGAGGTAGCTCCGGCGGCCAAGCCGCCCGTTTGTCGCCTTCTGAACTATGGCAAGTTTCTGTACGAGCGTACCAAGAAAGAACGGTTGGCTCGCAAGGTTCAGAAGACGATTGAAATTAAAGAGATCCGTATGCGCCCCCAGATCGGCGAACATGATTTGGACTTTAAGACCAAGCGCGTGCGCGAGTTCCTCGCTGATGGTGCCAAAGTACGACTGCGTGTTCGTTTTCGCGGGCGCGAGAGAAGCTATCCAGAAATCGGACGGGACCTCTTGCAGCGACTGGGAGCAGAGCTATCCGATGCCGCCACGGTTGAGCAAGTCCCGACCATCGATGAGGGGGCCCGCAGCGTCTTTATGCTGTTGGCTCCAAAAGCTGCAGCACGTAGACCGGACGCTTCGGTGGAGTCGGCAGATACGGCGGAACAGTCTCAGGACGATGTCCTGAGCGAAGCATAAGCTAACCCCCAGCTACGGCTGAAGGAGGGAGTGTTCAAGTGCCGAAGATCAAGACACACAAGGCGACAGCCAAACGCTTTCGTGTTACAAGCACGGGCAAGATCATGCGTTTGAAAGGTCCGCGGAGCCATTTGCGGCGCAATAAGGCGAAACGCGTGAGGCGGCTGTTCGACCGCAATATTGAAGTCGAAGCGAAAGGTGCCCGAGAGCGGATCGCCCGGCTTGCACCTTATCTCAAGTAGGTATCCAACGTAACCCTGCGGGAAGGGGATATTCGATGCCAAGGGTAAAAAGGGGAGTGCCGGCACATCAGCGGCACAAGAAAGTTCTAAAGTTCACTCAGGGGCAAAAGGGCAGTAAGCACCTGCTATTCCGCCGAGCCAACGAGGCTCGCATGAAGTCGATGTGGTACATGTACCGAGATCGGCGGAATCGCAAGCGGGATTTTAGGCGTCTCTGGATTACGCGCATCAATGCGGCAGCCCGATTGTGTGATATTACCTATGGCCAGTTGATTGCCGGCCTTGGTCGAGCCGGTGTAGCGATCGACCGCAAAATACTGGCTGAGCTAGCCGTCAACGACAGCGCGGCGTTTGCTCGCTTGGCGGACGTGGCCAAACAGGCGAGCGCTACAGCCTGAGCCTCTCATATCTGACAACCGAACGCGGGATTGGGAATCTCACCACTCGGATTGTTTCCGGCCGGATGGTGAGATTCCTCTTGCAGGAAAGCTGCCATTGTGGCCAAGCATGAGCTGATCACCAGCGTATCCAATGAGAACGTGCGGTATGTACGCTCGCTCCATCGCCGCGGCGACCGCGCAGCGGAATGTGCCTACATCGCGGAAGGGCTGCGCACTCTCGAAGAGGCCATGCAAGCGCGGGTGCGCCCAAACATGCTCTTCTACACAGAAGAGGTCACGGGGCAAGAACGTGCAGGCGCTCTGCTTGCTGCGGCCCAAGAGCAGGAGGTGTTGCTGAAGCAAGTAAGTCAACAAGTCATGGCTGCTATGTCAGGTACGGTCACCCCCTCGGGCCTTCTTGCGGTCGTGCCCATGGCCGCCGAGACGGCCATCCCAGACAATCTTGGCTTCTTGCTGATCATGGACGCACTGCGCGACCCCGGCAATGTTGGGGCAATTCTGCGATCGGCCCTTGCGGCGGGCGTCGATGCAGTGATTACCACTACAGGCACTGTCGATCTCTACAACCCCAAGGTAGTCCGGGCAGGTATGGGCGCTCATTTCCGCCTCAAGCTCTGCCTCGCGCAGGATTGGGCTGCTGTGCGTGGGGCCTTGCAAGGGATGCAACTTTGGATAGCACGGCCCCGCACCGGAAAGTGCTACTGGGAAGTGGACTGGTGCCGTCCAAGTGCGCTCTTGATCGGTGGAGAGGCCCATGGCGTTAGCTCAGAGGCAGAGTATCTGGCCGGCAGCGACGTGATGATTCCCATGAGACAAGAGGTCGAGTCGTTGAATGCGGCAATCGCCGCCAGCATCATGCTGTTCGAAGCTTCCAGACAGCGCAGTATGACGCGTGAGGAAGCACCCTGCGGTTTTGGAACGTGAGGCGATCCCAGTTGTTCAGACTCGCTCGCGGTCACTCCTTCCAGGGTACCGATTACATACATAAAGCTTGCGTCTACCGCGAGCCCGAGTACCTGGTAATCTGGTGCACTGAACGTGTCGGCGCTGCGATCACAGGGCTGGTAACAGGGGCGCCGCACGTCGTATCCAGCGACGCTGGTGGTCAATTGCTTCGCCCGACGCTCAGACGCTCCAGCAGCATTTGCATCGCTGCGCATGCTGCCGATTGTCGGTTCTGCTCCCGACTTCCATTCCAGAAGAAATGCCGACACTCCTCAAAAGAAGCGGTGCTTAGAGCAATGTAGACCAGCCCCACGGGTTTTTCGGGCGAGCCACCTCCTGGCCCCGCTATCCCCGTAGTGGCAACGCCCAAGTCAGTCTGCAGTCTCTGGCGTACGCCTGTGGCCATTGCCATCGCTGTCTGTTCACTTACTGCGCCGTGTGCATCGAGCGTACTTTGCGGTACACCGAGTATGCTGACCTTTACGGCATTCGCATAGGCGACAACACCGCCCACAAAGTAAGCTGAGCTGCCTGCAACGTCTGTCATGTAGCGAGACAGCAGGCCGCCAGTACACGACTCGGCCACTGATAGGGTCATCTGTGCCTCGAGCAGGCGCTGACCAACCGCACATGCCAGTGCCGTGGAGTTCGTTGCGACGTCTTCTGCCAAGGGCTCCCTCCCGCTTTGCTTAGTCCATCTGGATGCGTGTCAACGAGGCCTGGGGCAGCCAACCCAGGTGGCTGGTGAGCACATGGGCATTGTAGCAAACTCCCAACGTTGGCCAAAGCGCGCCCAGTTAGAATTGCCGGCTGCAGGTGGCCGTGCTAGAATGAAGTAGTGCCGCGACACCAGCACGGGTACGATGGCACGATGTGCTCCGGGGCAATTGAGAGGATGAATGGAAGAAATCACCTTCTTTGACGAGGCCGTAATAGAAGTCCGCGCCGGCAAGGGTGGCGATGGATGTGTAAGCTTCCGTCGCGAGAAGTTCGTGCCTCATGGCGGACCCGACGGAGGCAACGGAGGCGCTGGCGGCAACGTGGTTATCGCAGCCGACCGACATCTGAACACACTCTTGCGGTTCCAGAGGCACGAGATGTTTCGTGCAGAACCTGGGGTCAGAGGTGACCGCAACAACAAGCAGGGAAGGGGGGGGCAGGACCTCCGCATTCCCGTGCCGCGGGGTACGGTCATCCGAGATGCTTCGACCAGGGAGTTGCTTGCCGATCTCGTCGACGAGGACCAGACTGTGGTGGTAGCACGTGGAGGCCGCGGAGGACGGGGCAACGCCGTATTTGCCACTCCAATCAATCAGGCACCTCGGTTGGCGGAAAAGGGCGAGCCAGGTGAGCAGCGAATGCTGCGGCTAGAGCTCAAGCTGATTGCAGATGTTGGCATCGCGGGCATGCCCAATGCGGGCAAGTCCACTCTGCTATCCTCTGTGAGCGCCGCCAGACCCAAGATCGCGGACTATCCATTTACGACCCTGGCGCCAAATCTTGGCGTGGCAACTGTGGATGATACCACCTTGGTTCTCGCGGATATCCCGGGTTTGGTCGAAGGCGCACATAGCGGAGCCGGCTTGGGACTAAAGTTCTTACGCCATGTGGAGCGTACTAGAGTGCTCATCCATTTGCTCGACGGTGCGTCTGTCGATCCTCTGAGAGACTATGAAATCCTGAACAGTGAGCTCATCCTCTTTAGTGAACGACTGGCAGCAAAACCGCAGGTGGTAGCTCTTAACAAGATGGACTTGGCCGATGCGCAGCTAGTCTGGCCCAAAGTCAAGTCTGTGATGCAGGAACGAGGAGTGCCAGTTTTCGCGATCTCGGCTGTCACCGGCGAAGGAACTCGCGTGCTCCTGCAAGCTGTTGCAGGCCTCTTGTCTACGATTCCCGAGCCCCACGCAGTGGCGGACACGAAGGTGTTTCACCCAGCGGAGAGTGATGATGCGTTTGAAGTGATTCGCGAAGATGACCACTTCCGTGTCTGCGGCAGACGCGTTGAGCGTGCAGCGGCGATGACTGACTGGAATAGTCAGGAAGCGGTTGCCCGTTTCCAGCGCATAATCAAGGCCATCGGAGTGTGGGCTGCACTGGAGCAGGCGGGCGTCCGATTGGGCGACCTGGTCAGGATAGGTGATGCAGAACTGGAGTGGCAATAGCATGCGGAAGTATGGCGTGCTAGGAGGCACATTCGACCCCATCCACTTCGGGCACCTGGTCATTGCCGAGGATGCCTGGGCATATCTCGGTCTGGAGAAAGTATTCTTGGTGCCTGCCTTTTCGCCCCCGCACAAGCTGAATGATAGCTACTCGACGTTCTTGCACCGCGTCCGCATGACGCAGCTTGCCATCGCCGATAACCCACATCTCGCGATCTCCTGCATCGAAGCCGAAAGGCCCGGCCCATCATACACCGTTGACACCATGCGGGCCCTTCAGACTGTCTGGGGGCCCGACGTAGAGATTCACTTCATCATCGGTATGGATTCGCTCGCCAACATCCTCAGTTGGTACAAGCCTGATGTCTTGCTGACACTGTGCCATTTGGTTGTAGCTGAGCGCGCTGGATACAACGTCGATGTGGATGCAATCGCGCAGCAGCTTCCTGGCCTGCGAGAGCGCATGACCTTCATCGATACCCCCGAGCTTTCGATCTCGTCAACCGATATTCAGAAGCGAGTGGCGCAAGGGCTGCCAATCCGTTACCAATTGCCTGCCAAGGTGGAGAAGTACATTGTCAGGAATGGCCTCTACCGTGGTGGCACGCCTCCTGCCTGCCAAAATGGCCGGTCCTAGCTACCGCCCCAGTGTTCAAGCTTAGCCTTTCAACTGGCACCCTGTATCATCTACCACTGCGTTGTGCATTCGCCCTGGCCAGAGAGGCAGGCTTCGGAGGGGTCGAGTTGGTATGCGGTGCCGAGGTCTTTCTTCGCGGGGCAGCTCCTGTACGAGCTCTCACTAAGGAGTTTGCTCTCCCGGTTCTCAGCGTGCACCCGCCAATCATCCCTTACCCCAGGTATCATAGGATCGATCGCATGGGCCCGTATATGGTGCGGCTCNNCGGAGCAGCTGAACGCAGATCTTGTGGTGCTGCACACGCCCAAGACCACCAGCGAGACCTCGCCCGCGTGGGCACGCTTCATGGCCTTTGTTGCTCGCCACGATTCTGGGCGTGGTGTACGCCTATCGCTAGAGAATGGCGGGGTCTATCGACCCGCTGACAACAACCACTTGCTGCACGACCTGCGCAGGTTATCAGCCTTTGCCGAAAACCATGGACTGTGTATTACGCTGGATACTGCCCATGCTGGGGCAACACCATACACATTGTTTGAGGCGCACCAGCTCTGTCGAGGTCGGCTGGCGAATGTGCACTTTAGCGACCTGGCAAGCTCCCGTTTCATCCCCGCCTTGGCTCCATTCCACACCCTGTTTGTGCATCACCAGTTGCCAGGAGACGGTACTTTGCCGCTGGTGGAGTTCACTCGCACGCTGCTGCAGACCCACTATACCGGATACCTTACCATAGAGGTTAGCCCGACGGCGCTCAAGGTGTGGAGCGCGAACAGGATCCGCGAGAGACTAGAGCGCAGCGTGTCTTTTGTGCGGGAAGTAGAGGAGTCTATGCAGCGGGAGTGCCCTGCGGAGAAATGAGTAATGACTATGGCAGCCCCTATCCCTGACTGGTAAAAGCGTCGAAGCAAGGGGCTGCCGATTGTTGCACGTGGCTATGGGATGACCCGCTCCATGTCTCTTGGGAACAGCGTAGCTTCGCGCAGATTGCCCAAGCCGGCCAGTTGCATCAACAGTCTTTCCAGGCCGATAGCAAAGCCCCCGTGAGGTGGCATCCCATACTTGAATGCCTGTAGATAGCCGTCGATATCCTGAGGGCTGATGCCTGCCTGTAGGGCGTTGTTAAGCAGTTGTTCGTATCGATGGATGCGCTGCCCGCCAGTGACGATCTCGCAACCGCGGAACAAGAGATCAAATCCCTTGGTCAGCGAGGGGTCCTCATCATCCGGCATGGTATAGAATGGACGCTTCGACGTCGGATAGTGCGTTACAAAGAGAAGCTCCGACCCCAACTCGGCGTGTGCATACTCGCAGAGCCATGCTTCATGTTGAGGTGCCAGATCAGGCTCCCCACGGCAGTCCTCTCCATAGCGGGTGAAGATCAAGTCCTGTGCCTGCCTCAAGCGCAGAGCGGGTATCTCCACGCCGACAGAGGGTACATCAATGTTGCATATCTCGACCTCTGCGGCACAGCTAGTCTTGATGCTTTCGAACATGTGCCTGACTACACCGGTTAGCACCGCCATCACATCCCGGTGATCCTGGATGAATCCCATCTCCGCATCAAGGCTGACGTACTCGTTGGTGTGGCGTCCGGTACTGTGCTTTTCTGCGCGGAATACGGGCCCAACCTCAAATACTCGCTCGAATACTCCCACCATGATTTGTTTGTAGAACTGCGGGCTTTGGGCAAGGTAGGCAGGCCGGCCAAAATAGTCAATGCAAAAGACATTGGCTCCGCTCTCCGTGGCCGAGCCAACGATCTTGGGCGTCTGGATCTCCACAAAGCGCTGGTCTGTCAAATACTGGCGGAAGCCCGCCATGATCTGAGCATAGATACGGAAGAGGGCTCGTTTCTGCAGATGCCGCAGGCCGAGCGGCGCGTGGTTCAGGAACACGTCTAGTCCGGGTTTGAGGGCCTTCTTGTTGATCTCAAAAGGCAGCGGCTCGCTCACTGGTGACAGCACCTGAACCCTGGCCTGATGCATCTCCGCGCCGGTCGCGGCCCGAGGTTCCGCCTGAATAGTGCCGTTGACTTCTAGTACTGATTCATACTGCAGATCTCGAAGCTTCTGCATCTCGCTCTCGTCATCCAGGACCACCTGGAATGTGCCTGAGCCATCACGCAGGACGAGAAAGCCAAACTTGCCCAGGTCTCGCCAGCTGTGCATCCAGCCTGCAAGTGTGACTTGCTGTCCGATGTAGTTGCGTGCGTCTGCGGTCCTGATTCGCTGCATCATGCCTCCTATGACAACAAATGGAAACCCCCGTCCAAGACGAGGGTTCCTCACAACTCTGGCTGGGCTGCTACGCCTTGCGGCAAATGACCCCACAGTTCGCCAAACCGAGCTCGGGAACGGGAGTATTCAACTCCGCATAGTCCACCCTGGCAATGCAGAGTCTCAGTGGGCCTCGTGAGCCGCAGCAGTGCTCCCCCTAGCCTGGGGTTGTCTTGCGGTACTCCTTCGTGGGTCCATCAGTGGCCCACAACGATATATAGTGAGAAACCATGGGCAGGTCAACTTACTCATGGACGACTACCAGAGTTCCGGAGCCGGGAGTTGCATCCCAGATCTGAAACGCACCATCTGGCAAAGGCGGATCCGCCCATTCAAAAAGCCACTTTGCTTCCGGGACTCGGAGATTCACGCAGCCGTGGCTACGCGCAATGCCAAAGTCGTTGTGCCAATAGGCGCCATGAATAGAATAGGCCCCGTAGAAGTACATAACGTACGGTACATCCGGCTGCTCATAACCGGGGCCAGTCATAGTCTGCAAGAGCAGTTTGTGAAAGATGCGGAACCTGCCGATCACCGTGGGCGTCGATGGAGCACCCGTGGATACCGTCGCGCGAAAGACTTCTTCATCGCCCTCATAGGCAACGAGAGTCTGGGCAGACAGGCTGATGTCAATCCTCTTGGCTACCCGCATGGGCTCGATAGGGGCAGGTGTAGCGGTGGCTACCAAGGCTGCTGTTGGCGTAGCAGGTGGGGCAGTTGTGCTTGTGGCCGTTGCATGCGCGCTCAAGGTCGGCGAGGCTGTAGGGGCCGGCGTTACAGTGGCGGCAGGCGCGGTTGTCGGTGTAGCGGTCGGCGCGGCAGTTGGTGGATGGGCTTCCCCTGCGCTAACAGCGTCGCGACGGAAGAACTCAAGTGGATCGAAAGGACCGGACACCCCAAACCACACGAGCAGGCAGAGTACGGCAAGAGCCATTAGCAGCTCCGCCACTCCCGCTGACGTCCACCTCGATGAGCTGTGCTCCCTGGCGGACCTCTGGCGATCGATGGGCTTCCGGTCAACAGTTGCTGCAGAGCCTCGATTCCTTGGCAATTGCGCACGGGCCCATTCCAGCCCCGCCAGTGCCCTCTCGTTCTGGGGGTTGCTTCTGAGCAGCGCTTGGAGCACCCTGATTGACTCTCTGGGGTCCTGGGCCAAGCCAGCAAGCCAGAGCAAGGCCTCTTCGTTATCGTGATCGAGATCCAGCACTTGATACAGATAGGACCGGGCCGTTGGCCAGTCCCCTGCTTCAGCCGTCGATCGAACCAGGTTCAGAAGACGCTCAATTTCAGGGCTATTCATCGAGTTTGCCGCCATCAACGTGTGGTCCTGCCGGAGATTATAGCATAGTGGCAGTCCTTTGCCCAGGTCGCAGACTCGGAAATGCGCGATGATTTGAGCGTCACGGACTTTGTGCTATCATCCCAGCAGAATATGTGCTCCACACGGCGCAGCTTCCCAAGAGGAGGATGTCATGAAGGCAGTGGTGATGGCTGGCGGACAAGGGTCCCGATTGCGGCCGCTGACGATCAATCGCCCGAAGCCCATGGTGCAGATTGTTAACAAGCCCGTAATCGTGCACATCCTCGACTTGTTGAAGCGTCACGGTATCACTGATGTCGTGTTCACTTTACAGTACATGGCGGACATCATCCAGGACTACTTTGGTGATGGTTCAGCGATGGGCATGAACATCACCTATTCGATAGAAGAAGTACCCCTGGGCACGGCAGGCAGCGTGAAGAATGCGCAATCGTTTCTGGATGATACCTTCTTGGTAATCAGCGGAGATGCGCTTACGGACTTTGACCTGGATGCGATTGTCGCCTTTCACAAGTCCAAGAAGGCAGTGGCGACACTCACTCTTTATCGCGTGCCCAACCCACTGGAATACGGGGTAGTAATCACCAACAGCGAAGGTCGCATCCAGGAGTTCCAGGAAAAACCCAGTTGGGGAGAAGTAATTTCGGATACCGTGAATACCGGTATCTACATTCTAGAGCCTTCCGTGCTCGACAACTTTGCGCCAGGGGAGCCGTTCGACTTTAGCAAGGACCTGTTCCCTATGCTTCTGGAGCGAGGCGACCCACTGTACGGTTTTGTATCGGAAGGCTACTGGTGTGATGTCGGCAACATCCAGGAATACATGCGCGCTACCTCTGATGTCCTCGAGGGCCGAGTACGCGTGGACCCTATCGGCAAGGAAATCGGGGGCGGTGTATGGTGTGGCGAGAACGTGGAGATTGCCCCCGACGCTGAGATCTATGGGCCCGTTTATCTGGGTCAAGATGTGAAGGTCAAGGGAAGTGTCTTGATCCGAGGGCCAAGCGTTGTTCGTGACTATAGCATTGTTGACAACCGAGCACACATCGATCGCAGCATCGTCTGGCGCAATTCCTACATCGGTGAGGGTGCAGAGCTGCGCGGCGCGATTGTTTGCAGGCAGTGCGCCATCAAGAGCAAAGCAGTCATCTTCGAAGGTGCTGTCGTTGGCGACATGAGCATCATCGGAGAGCGGGCAATCATCCATCCCAATGTCAAGATCTGGCCGGAAAAGGAAGTGGAGGCGGGTGCTACGGTCAAGACCAGCATTATCTGGGGCTCTCAAGGCCGGAGAGTGCTTTTTAGCCGTTACGGAATCACTGGCCAGGTCAATGTGGACTTGACGCCTGAATTCGCTACCAGGCTCGGCGCTGCGTTCGGCGCCTCATTACCCAAAGGCGCAACAGTGACGATGAACCGCGATCCGCATCGCAGCCCACGCATGCTAAAGCGTGCGACCATTGCAGGACTTCCCTCGGCCGGTGTCAACGTACGTGACCTCCGCAGCGTGCCAATTCCTGTTGCCCGCTACCTCACGCGCAAGATTGGCGCAGCAGGCGGTGTGCACATCAGGTTATCCCCCTACGACAGTCGAGTGGTAGACATCAAGTTCATGGATGCCCGCGGCATGAATCTCAGCAAGGATGCCGAACGCAAGATCGAGCAAGTCTTTTTCCGCGAAGACTTTCGGCGGGTCTACCTTGACGAAATTGGCGTGATTGAGTACCAGTCGAACGTGATTGAAACGTATACCACGGACTTCCTAGCAGCGCTGGATGTTGAGGCAATACGCAAAGCCGGCTTTTTCATCGTGATCGATTACGCAAATTCCCCAGTGTCCTTAATCCTCCCCAATATTCTCAGACGCCTCGGCGTGCGAGTAGTAGAGCTCAATTCAGCCATTGACGAGAGTAAGATGTCCATTCTGCCGCAGGAATTGCAGCGCTCACTTGAGCAGCTCGGCTCTATCTGTTCTGTCTTGGGCACAAACCTGGGTGTACGGTTCGACGTGGGCGGTGAGAAGATCTTCCTAGTCGACGACCGTGGCAAGATGCTGCCGAGCGGGGTCGTCGCTGCGGTGTTCGCGGCTCTGGCACTGGATGCCTACAAGGGCGGTACCGTGGCGGTCCCCGTCAATGTCTCGCGCACACTCAAGACCATCGCAGAGGAACGCAATGGCCACATCTTACAGACTCGGCTTGACATGCACGACGTCATGGAGGTGGCTGTTCAGAAGGATGTGGTGATGGCCACGGATGGGGCTGACGGTTTTGTGGTGCCGCAGTTCCAACCCGCCGTGGACGGAATGATGGCGATGGCGAAGCTGCTCGAGTTTCTTGCGCACAGCAAGAGCAGTCTCTCCAGGATCGTTGCTTCGTTACCACCCCAGCACGTCGCCGTGCGCAATGTGCCATGTCCTTGGGAAAGCAAAGGCACAGTCATGCGCCTCCTGCATGAAAGATACAAAGAAGACAAAGAGTCACAGATTGACGGGGTCAAGGTGCGCTTTGGAGAGGACTGGGTCCTGGTCCTCCCAGATCCCGACAGGCCACTCTTTAGGGTCTATGCCGAGTCAGACTCCACCAGTGCAGCCGAAGACCTGGCCGACAGGTATGCACGAATCGTAGAAAGCCTCCAGGAGTAGCGCGGCCCGCATGCACCCGGTTGTCCTTCGTTGGGGGCCTTTCTCAGTGTATGCCTACACGGCTGCCGTTTCCTTGGGCATCATGGTTGCCGTAGCGTATGTGCATTGGCGCGGCTCCTTGTCAGGCTTCAGCGTAACGTACCTGCTGGATGGGGCTTTGTGGACCATTGCTGGGGGCATCGTTGGAGCGCGCCTGGCCTATGTCTTGGCTCATCGCGAGGACTTCTCCGGAGGCATCCTTGACCTATGGTCTCGTTGGGATGGTGGCCTCGTTTTCCAGGGAGGCCTGCTCGGGGGGCTGGTTGTTCTCTACCTCTATTCTGTATACACTCAGGTATCCGCCCTGCGCCTGGTCGACCTCGCCGCACCAGCTGTAGCGCTGGCCCAAGCGTTGGGCTGGGCGGGAGCACTGTTGCATGGAGCCAACTACGGATTGATCATGCGGTCTCCGATTAGCATGTGGCTCCCTGACCTGTACGGCGTGTATGGGCCGCGGATTCCCACTCAGCTTCTGGGCTCGTTTCTGGGTCTCGGCCTATTCTACACCCTCCATCGGGCGAGTTGTTCGCAGCACCGCCCTGGTCTTCTGGGGCTACTCTACGTATTCGGCAACGGTGTCGGACACTTCCTTCTTGGGTTTGCCCGCAGTGACCAAGCCCTGTATGTTGGCATGTTGCGCAGTACGCAGCTTGCCGAGTTGGTGGAAGCCTCGGTGGCGGGTTCGTGTCTATCCATTTGCTGGTGGTTTCGTCGCTATCGTGCGAATACCTCGGCCCAAACGGACGGAACTGACGGAGATGCTTAATGGCTAAACTGAGAGTAGGCCTTGCGCAGATCGGTGCAGTACTAGGCGACGTGGAGCGAAATCTAGAGTCGCACCTGCGCATGATCAGCGAGGCAAAAGCACAGCATATTGAACTGTTGTGTTTTCCTGAGCTTTCGCTGACTGGCTACCTGCTTAAAGACCTGGCCCAGGATGTTGCCCTGTCCGTCGAGGACAACAATGCGCTCTTACAGCCGCTGATAGCGGCAAGCCAAGATCTCGATTTGCTGGTTGGCTTTCCGGAAAGAGACCGCCGCCACCGCTTCTACATCTCGGCGGCATACCTGTCCAGAGGCGAGATTGTCCATACACACCGGAAGGTATACCTTCCCACTTATGGGATGTTTGAAGAGGGGCGCTACTTCGCACCAGGTAGCCAACTGCGGGCCTTTGACACGCGGTTGGGCCGCGTGGGGGTGCTCATCTGCGAAGATTTCTGGCACATGAGTTCTGCGTATAGTTTATGGCTTGACGGAGCGGATATCCTGCTTTTCGTTTCGGCCAGTCCAGGTCGAGGACTGAGTCCCGAGGCAGCGTTGGGAAGTTCGCTCTCCGTGGAGATGATCAATCAAACGTATGCCACCTTCCTAACCAATTTCGTCTTGCACTGCAACCGGGTGGGCTTTGAAGACGGCCTCAACTTCTGGGGCGGGTCTACCATTTTCGGGCCTGATGGCAAGCTGATCGCGCGAGCGCCTTACTTCGAGGAGTACTTGCTGACGGCTGACCTGGACTTGGGTTCCCTACGCAGGGTGCGGGTGCAGCTACCGCTACTCCGGGACGAGCGTGCGGGTTTGTTGGCGCAGGAGATGGCGCGTATGGCGCACACCGGATCCTGCGCTACCCCTTGAGAGACGTGGGAGGACAGACCTTGGATGTTGAGGCAAAGCTGTCACTAAATACCGAAGTGACTCGCCGTGTCCTTGTCACATTCTTGCGACAAGAGATGGAACGCTTTGGTTTTCGAAAGGCTGTGCTGAACCTTTCGGGAGGTCTCGATTCGAGCATGGCATGTTTCCTGGCAGCAGAAGCGCTTGGTCCAGAGAACGTCCTGGCTCTCCTGCTCCCCTATCAGACGAGTGCGCCAGAAAGCGCACAGCATGCAGAGCAAGTCGTTGCCATCACCGGTGTAGCGAGCAAGACAATCGACATCACGCCAATGGTAAAGCCATATCTGGACCTGTTCCCGGACATGGACAATATTCGGCGTGGTAACGTTATGGCGCGAATGCGAATGATCGTGCTCTACGACCATACCGTCCTGTGGAATGGGCTCGCTGTCGGGACTAGCAACAAGACAGAGTTGCTCTTGGGCTATGGCACCCTGTTCGGAGACATGGCCTCTGCCCTCAACCCGCTGGGGGACCTGTACAAGACTCAGGTTCGCCAGATGGCGCGGGCCGTAGGTATGCCTCAAGCAATTCTGGACAAGCCGCCATCAGCCGATCTTTGGGCTGGACAGACAGACGAAGGCGAACTCGGTTTCACGTATGCTGAGGTGGACAAGCTCTTGTACCTGATCGTGGACGAGCGGTACAACTTTGACGAAGCGGTTTCCTGTGGATTCGAGCCACGTTTCGTGACTACCGTGATCCGCAGGCTGCGGAGTTCGCAGTACAAGCGCCTTCCCCCAGTTATTGCCAAGGTCAGCCGACGCGACGTAGGGCATGATTTCTTGTACCCGCGCGATTGGGGAAGCTGACACAGATCCCTGCCGCGAAGTTGACGGCAGGCCATAGCCTGCCGTGAGGGCCGCGCCGATGATCACCGTATACGTCGCGCTTTTTCTCCTTTCGGCCGCGATGATGTCCTTTGAGCTCATTCTGGTGCGGCTGTTTGCTGTCACGCAGTGGCACCACTTTGCCTTCATCAGCGTCAGCGTTGCTTTGCTCGGTCTGGGTGCAAGTGGATCCTGGCTCTCTCTGTATCTGCGGCGTTGGCAAGAGCGAGATCACAAGGCCAAGCGAGACATAATGGCAAGCGCTGCCTGGTGGTTCTCCACCAGCATTGTGCTTTCCTATCTGATTTTCAACCGCCTGCCGTTTGATTCTTACCGCCTTGCCCTGGAGCGCAGACAGCTGCTCTACCTAGGGCTGTACTACGGATCCCTTCTTGCTCCATTTCTCTTTGCCGGCTTTTGCACCGCGCTATGCCTTGCCACCTGGCCAGAGCGTGTCAATTCAATGTACGCTGCGAATATGGGGGGAGCTGCTGTGGGCAGCCTGGCCACCCTGGCACTGGTCGCCTGTTTTGGGGGTACGGGGGCCATTCTCGGCGCAAGTCTGCTGGCCATGTTGGCAGGATTCATGCTCGAGATCGCAGCACATGAGCATCGTCGCGAGGGATGGACCTCCCACCGCTTGCTGTACATTGTATCGATCTGCCTGTTGCTTGTCCTGCTGGGGCTTGAACCAACAGGGCTTGCCCTACGGATATCGCCCTACAAGGCCGAAGCCAGCGTATTGCGCTTTCCCGGCGCGCGCGCGATATTCAGTCGCTGGAGTGCCAGTGCCTTAGTAGACGTGGTTGAGAGCGAAGGCATACACTCGGCGCCAGGACTGAGTCTGTCCTATACTGGAGGGCTTCCCCAGCAATTGGCTCTGTTTGTCGACGGAGAGGGACCCAGCGCAATAAGCTGCCTGCGTGAGCCGGCGGACGAGTTGTTCCTGGCAGCACTGCCCATTGCCGTCCCGCTGCAGTTGCGGCCAGGAGCCAGCGTGCTGGCCGTCGAGCCACGTGGCGGCCTGGATGTGCTTGCAGCCCTGTACAATGGCGCCAGCATCATCCAGGTGGTTGAAAGCAACCCGCTGGTCGCGCAGGCGGTAAGTAGTCAGGCCGATCTGTGTCCACCATCGTTCTATCAGGATGAGCGAGTCCAAGTCGTGCTAGAGGAAGTACGAAGCTTTTTGCGACGTTCAACAGAAAAGTTCGACGTGTTGCTCTTGTCGCCGACTACAGCCTTTCAGCCGGTGACCTCGGGTGCCTACGCCCTATCAGAAGCATACGCGTATACGGTGGAGGCAGTTCACCAGTACTTGTCGCATCTGCGTCCGGACGGGCTGTTGGTAATCACTCGCTGGATGCAGGCTGAGCCCAGTGAGGAAGTACGAGCGGGCGCGCTGTTGGTCGCGGCCTTGCGCGCCCGGGGGGCTGTCGAGCCATCTGAGCACGTGTTCGTGTTCCGCAGTTGGTCCACGATAACCCTGGTTGGCAAGCCCACGCCATTCACTGCGAGGGAGATTGAGCAGCTCAAGACTCTCTGTGACTCCCGAGGGTATGATACGGTGTTCTACCGCGGCATCCCCGCCTCTGAGTCGAATCGATACAACATCCTACCTAACATGGGTCTCTTTGATGTCTTTCAGGAATTGCTGCGAAAGGATGGATTGGCAGCCCTCGTGCAGCGCTATCCGTACGACATCTCTCCATCTACTGACGACCGGCCGTTCTTTTTTCACTATTTCAAGTGGACCCAAGTACCAACGATTGTGCGCAACTTGGGCAAAGGTTGGCTTCCGTTTGGTGGAAGCGGTTTCTTGATCCTGCCATTATTGTTGGTGGTGACTACGATTCTGTCTGTCGCGCTGATCATTCTGCCGCTTGCCTATCGTGCACCAGCCGCTTCTGCTGGTGCCAGCCCGGCCGTACGGACTTGGGTTCCGTTCTACTTTATCTCCATTGGTTGGGGATTCCTGTTCGTAGAAATGCCGCTAATGCAGCAGTTTATCCTGTTCTTGGGCCAACCCTCGTATTCCTTCTCATTGGTTCTGTTCGCGCTGCTCCTGTTCTCGGGCCTTGGGAGCCTCTGCTCCCGGCGGGTGAGTTGTCGCCCGGCGTTGCTGTGTCTGGCGGGGATGGTGTTGCTCTATCCTTTCGGGCTTTCGCGGCTGTTCTCACTCTTCCTGCAAGAGTCGCTGCTCGTGCGCCTCGCGCTGTCCATCGTTGGTCTGGCCCCTTTGGGATTCATGTTGGGTCTGCCCATGCCCTTAGGCATAAGCCTACTGGAGCATGGTGAGGCAGAGCAGATTCCATGGGCCTGGGCAGTCAATGGCTGCGCATCGGTCACGGGCTCCATCCTGGCCACAATGGGTGCGATTAGCCTGGGCTTTTCACGTATGCTAATCGCTGGGGCCATTGCTTACGCTGTGGCCTGGTTGTCAATTCGGAATGCTCTCTCCACAGGAGGCCACGCTATTGACAGGGGAAGGTAATACACTGCGTATCAAGATGCAGTCCCGCAACCTGCGTGTGTTGGTTGCGCGCAGTTTCCTCTATGGTCTGCAGACGAACATGGTTAGGGCCATCTGGCAGCCATTCGTGCTGCAGCTGGGCGCCTCCATGCCCTTCTTAGGGCTTTTGGAAAGCATTGGGGGATTCGGCGGCCTCGTGTCCACAGCCATGCTGCCAGTTGGTGGATGGCTATCCGACAGGCACGGGCGCAAAGCATTCGTCATACTGGCGAGCGTCTTTGCCCTGCTTGCACTGACATTTTATGTGTGGGCCGGACTTGCGTGGCAGTGGTGGTTGTTGCTGCCAGGCGTCATTTTGCTAGGATTGGCGGCTATCGCTCGGCCAGCCCTGGACTGTATCATTGCCGAGTCTGCAACACCCGCTGCGATCGGTCGGGCCTTCAGCCTGACTAGCGTCGCTTTCGCTATATCTGGTATCTTGGCACCGACACTTGGCGGGTGGTTGGCTAAGCGCCAAGGCTACTTGGCACCGCTGCTGTTGGGGGGAGTACTAGAGCTCGGCGCCCTGCTGTTCGTCAGTATCTTCTTGCACGAGACGCATCGGCCTCAGCAGATATGTGATTCCAGGACCGCCTCCCTTGTGAATACGCTAAAGCACGTATTCGATCCGCCACCCTACCTGCGCAGCTTTTACATTGCCTCCACCATCGACCTGTTTGCCTTTGGACTGGGCTCGGCCATTCTCTTCGGCCTTCTCCACGAGGAGTTTGGCTTCACCCCCCTTCAGCTCGGGTTGATGTCCAGTGCGCAATCAGCCGTGTGGGCTGTGTCCCAGGTCTCTGTGGGACGACAGGTGGATCGAAGAGGCTCTGTACGATTCCTGGCCTTATCCGAGGGGATCGCGGTGGTTGTGCTTGTGGGCTGGCTCTTTGCCAAGTCCTACCCAGCATTCCTGGTCCTGTATGCCATCATGGGGCTCTCGGTAGCCACGTGGGGTCCAGCTTATATGCGTTGGATCACCAATAGCGTACCAGAAGCCCAGCGAGCCGAGGAGATGGGCCGGCTGGGCGCGTTTCGAGGTCTGCTGAGCTTCCCTGCTTCGTACATCGGCGGGCTGCTATACACTTGGGTAGGTTTCAAAGGGCCCATCCTGGCTAATCTGGTGGGCGCTTTCGCAGTAACGCTCGTCTTCTGGTACCTGGTGCCAGAGCCCCAAGGCACAGCTATCAGCGACCAGGATTAGGCACGGCTACCTTCAAAAGGAGGGTAATCATGACAAAGCAGGTGAGAATCGGCTTGCTGCATAAGAAACGCGGCAACTTTGCGCTGCAGGAAATGTTTGCGGGCCCGAGAAAGGTAGTTGACACTACCTCGGACGAGGTGGCTCATCATCGCGAAGCGCTGACGGAGGCTGGATACGCCGTCACGACCATCTACTGGGGTCCTGACTTCTTGCGTGACCTGCAGGCATCCACTGTCGGCCTGTTCTTCAACGTGTCCAGCATGGCTGAAGCGGCGATACTCGAAGAACTCCGATTGCCCTACGTTGGCTCGTCTACACCTACCATTGCTCTGGCTACAGACAAGTCTTTGGCCAAGAGGCTTTGGCAAGAGGCGGGGTTGCCTACCTCGCCATTTCGCGTTGCGTGTGGCGAAGAAGACTGCGCTGATTTTCGCGACCAAGCGCCATTCTCCTACCCCCTTTTCATCAAGCCTGTGGCCGGTCGAGGGAGCGCTGGCATCGATGCGACCTCGGTAGTCCACAACTATGATGAGCTCGTAGCCGGCGTTAGCAGAAGGTACAATAGCATTGGGCAGCCTGTGCTGATTGAGAGGTATCTGCAGGGAAGGGAGATCACCATTGGGATCGTCGGCAACGGGCGAAATGCACGCGTCCTACCCTTACTTGAGATTGTCTACCGCACAGGGGACCTGGCCTTGAGCTTTGACAAGAAAGAAGCCGACGATGACCTCTTCTTCTGCCCGGCTCGCTTGACTGATGCAGAGAGAGAAGAAATCACAGGCCTCGCTCTCAGGGCATACCACACCCTCGGCTTCTGTGACTTTGGCCGAATCGACACCAAGCTAACCGACCAGGGGGCCTTCCTTTTGGAAGGGAACACGTTCGCGGGATTGACATGCACGCCTGCTGAGAAGCCTCACAGCTACATGGGGTTCATGGCACGCGCCGAAGGCAAGGGCGGCAAGGAACTGCTCGATGAGATCGTGCGGGCAGCTATCGCCCGCCTGGATGCCGGCCAGCGGGAGGATGGTTGCTAGTCCCCAGGCTGGAAATCGACCTTGACAAGATCGCCCATAATGCACGGGCACTCATGGCGATATGCTCGTCCAAGGGTATCGCACTCACCGCAGTCACCAAGGGCGTATGTGGATCGCCGGAGATCGCGCACGTTCTTGTGAAGAGTGGGATTGACTCCATTGGCGATTCCCATGTCGCCAATATCCATCGGATGCAGCAGGCTGGTGTTGATGCAAAGTTCATGCTGGTTCGCTCGCCTCAGCCATCTGAAGCACAGGAAGTAGTCAGACTCATAGATGTCAGTCTAGACACCGAAATGGCGCTGACTGGGCTCCTTGCGGACGCTGCGCAGCGGCTGCACCAAGTACATTCCATTATCCTGATGGTCGAGCTCGGCGACCTGCGTGAGGGCTTGTTACCCGACGACTTGGACGCCGCCGTTGAGCGCGTGCTTGCTTTCGATAGCTTACGACTGGCAGGCATCGGAACAAATCTGGCATGTTTCGGCGGGATCAAGCCCACCAAAAAGAAGATGGAGGCGCTGTCGTCGTTGACAGAAAGAATCGAGGCGAAGTTCGGCCTATCGCTTCAGATGGTATCGGGGGGGAACTCTGCCAACTTTGAATGGCTGCAGTCGTCTGCAAGCCTGGGCCGGGTCAACCACTTGAGAGTTGGGGAGGCTATCCTACTTGGCCGGGAGACCACAGCTCGCTCAAGGATTCCTGGACTGTGGACTGATGCGTTCACGTTGCTGGCAGAGGTGATAGAAGTCAAGACCAAGCCATCGATGCCATGGGGCCAGCGAGTTCAGAATGCGTTGGGGCACTACCCGGCCTTTCGTGACACGGGCCACATGAAGCGAGCCCTGGTTGCGATCGGACGTCAGGACATCGAACCTGACGCTCTGCAGCCCCAGATTGCAGTGCGGGTACTTGGCGCGACAAGCGATCACCTCGTTCTGGATGCTACAGGCTGTGACCTGCAGGTGGGCGACCAAGTGCGGTTTGGTGTAGGCTATAGCGCGCTTCTCAGGGCCATGATATCTCCCTACGTGGAGAAAGTCTACCTTAGTACGACTCGGCAGAGCCAGAACCCGTGAGGGGGACAAAGACAACGCCCATCATGCTCGTGGAGGTGACCTTCTCACCGTCCTTTTCGATCAACCACAGTGTCTGGAAAGTGCCCTGTGGGCCAACCGGAATGACCATGCGCCCTCCGTCGCTCAACTGGTTGATCAGGGGCTGAGGTATGTGATCTGGGGCAGCGGTGACAACGATTGCGTCGTAAGGAGCATGTTCCTCCCACCCGTAGTAGCCGTCGCCATGCTTGGTTTTGATCTGAGTGTAGCCCAGCCTGAGCAACAGCTCTGTGGCACGCTCATACAGCTCTTCGATGATCTCCACTGAGTACACTTCGTCTGTGAGCTCCGCCAGGATGGCTGCCTGATATCCGGAACCGGTCCCGATTTCCAGGATACGGTCGCCTTGCTTCAGTTGCAGGAGCTCGGTCATAGCGGCGACGATATAGGGCTGAGATATGGTTTGGCCATAGCCAATGGGAAGGGGCTGGTCAGCGTACGCCTTTTCAAGGTAATCTTGCGGAACGAACTCGTGTCGTGGCACACTGCGCATAGCGCGCAGGACCTCTGGATCGCGGACGCCCCTTAGCTCAATGTGCTGATGCACCATATAGTTCCTCACAGTCTGGTACCGATCTGTGCCGGTTAGGGAAATAAGCGTGGATCGCGGTGAGGCAAGTTGGGGGGAGTGGGCCAGCTTGTCAGCTAGCTGAGCACAACGTACAAAGGCCGCACCCGAGGCGAACAGCAATACGGCAACCCAGGTCCGACTGCGCAGGAGATGCGTCTTCACGATGTCTCCTCCCGCCATGTCCGCAAGGCGCATGGCATTCTCGTAGAGATTCTATGCTGGCTCGCCAGAATCGGCAACCGCCCGCGCACGTCACGCGCCTGAGGCCTGTTCTGTTTCTTGCCTGCAGACGCGATTCGCATATCATGTCTCCCGACTACTCCGTTGGCGTTGTCGCACCATCAGGTGTGAAATAGTGGGGGATGCAGATGACTTCCTATGCGATCGAGACGCACGAGATGACACGGCGCTTTGGTGACCTGCGTGCTGTAGATGCACTATCCCTGCAGGTTCCGGTAGGGAACATCTTCGGCTTTCTGGGTCCAAATGGCGCCGGTAAGACGACTACATTGCGGCTGCTGTTGGGCCTTCTAGAGATGGATGGTGGTTCTGCCTCTGTGCTTGGGTACGACGTAGCCCGTCAGGCGGGTGCGATACGCGAACACACAGGAGTGTTGCTCGAGCAGCATGGGCTATACGAGCGTCTCACGGTCTATGACAATCTGGACTACTTTGGGCAAATCTACCATCTGGACAAAACCTCAAGGGCCGCCCGCATTCGGGAATTGCTCGAACACCTTGAGCTGTGGGAACGACGTCATTCCGGCATCAGTGAATTGTCGAAGGGGCTGCGTCAGAAGGTCGCATTCGCTCGCACCCTGTTGCACCATCCCAGGCTCGTATTCCTAGATGAGCCATCGTCTGGGCTGGACCCAGTTGCTGCTGTAGCATTGCGAGAAGACATACAGAGGATGGCGCGTAGCGAGGGTGTGACGGCCTTTCTGACAACTCACAATCTGGCTGAGGCCGAGAAAATCTGCGACGTGGTTGGCGTCATCCGCAAGGGTAGACTCATCACAGTCGGTACACCAGCCCAGTTGCGCACAACAACGGGCAAGTACACCGTCGAGATCTATGGGCGCGGCTTTGCCGCAGAGGCAATCGCCGCCTTACGCTCTCTTGCCCAAGTATCTGCAGTCGAGCTACAGAATGATCATCTGAGCGTCCAATTGCACGAGGGCGCTGAGACTGCACCCCTGGTTGGTCTCTTGGTGCAGAACGGGGCTCAGGTTGAGGAGGTGCGCAAGGGCTCCAGCAGTCTGGAAGAAGCCTTTGTCGCCCTGATGCAGGAAGACACATAGGGGAACTGACATGATGGACATTCTGATCGTCATGCGAAAAGAACTCAAAGAACTCTGGAGATCACGTGGCAGTGCACGGGCAAGGTTGCTGTCCTTCTTGCCCATACTCGCGGTGTTCGGTATCTATCTGCCGCTGCAGCAGCGCGAGGCTTGGACAGAGTCCCCAGTTGTCTCTGGGA
>DIVN01000054.1 GCA_002435875.1 Anaerolineales bacterium UBA6131 | reverse complement strand
CAGGTTGCAGCGATAGCTGCACACCCTCAAGGGGCATGCCGTCCACCAGTGAATTCGCCCACGCTACCATCTGCGTAGCATCGACAAACGCGTCCAGCCCGATGCGCGTCGCCTGCACCCACACGCGGATCATCGGCGTATAGTTCTTGTCCACAGTGTCCTGCGCATAGGCTGGATTGGCCTTGATCACCAGGATCAGATGCCCATGGCCATTGCTCAAGTACGCGCTCAGGTCAAGCGGCGTTTCGGTCAAGGCATCAAGCACGCTCTCGATTGGCACCTTCTGGCTGAACACCCGGAGGCCTGGGGGGTCAGCCGGCCTGTCAGTGCGCTCTCCCGTGCGCAGGTACTCCTGGTACTTGGGCCAATCCTGGGGCTGCACGGCAAAGGCCTGCACGTCCACCGCAGAGTAGTTTGTAGTGAAAAGCGAGTAGGCAGGCTTGGCCGCCGGATCCAGCGTGACCAGGTTCTGTTCTGGCGTGAACATCTGCGGCTCCGCAGAACCGACGGCGAAGGTGACCTCTTCATCGTGGCCGAGCGTCTGGCCAAAGACGTCCTTGAGCTCAGACCGCAAGGTCACCCGATAGGTGGTTTGCCCTCGTGAGTTGCCCTCGATGACCAGCGAGTCAGCATAGAGGGACAGCTTGCCTCCGGGCATCGCGGGTTCGATCGCCACCAGCGATTCGTCGAAGGCCTGCTCGTCCAGCAGATTGCTGAATTGCACACGCCATGCCTGCTGTGGGCGGCACTCGTTGCCCCAACCACAGCGGCTCTCGACGACCCGCAGGCGACCATAGGTAGAGAAGGTGAAGCTGCTTGCCTGTGTCGTCGTCCGTGGGCCTTCTGCCGACGGTGTGCCCGCCCCGATGTCGACCGTCACCGTGCTATCATAGGGGAGCATTTCCGTGGCCCGGAAGGCCAACCAACGCCCCTCAACGGCTTCTTTAGCGAGACGGGCCACCGTCTCATCCTTTTCGATCTGCTCAGCGGTGGACAATGACAAGGAGAAGCGCTGGCCTGCGGCCGAAACGTGTATGTGCTCCAGCACGGCCGCGGGGTCAATCCTCTGGTCGAAAGCTACAAAGAAGAGCGGATCGCGCACCTGTGGGCCCGCCGAAGGGTACGTCTGCACCACGGTTGGCGGCGGGGTACGGAACGTCCAGCGTACGGCCTCGATCAAAGTGCCACCCGTGGCCGACCTGGTGCCCGCCGGAACCTCAACCGTGTACTCGGTTGCCATCGGAAAGCGCAGGGCTGGCTGAAAGATCAGCGTCTTGGTGCCAACCCAGCGCCAGGCACCCTCTGGCTGAGGGCTCAGCCTGACGGGGACGTCCTGCGCCGCCAGATCCTCGTGCGCCGTCAGAGCGACCATCGGCTGGTCGAAGGTGATGCTGAGATGGGGTGCCAATTCAACATTGCCCTCGGGGCTAAAGCGCAGCACGCGCAAGGGGCCGGCCTGCGGCGTCTCAATATCGGGCCCGGCTTGTTCGGGCGGAAATGGCTCCGCGATCGTCTCCCCGGGCCGGGGTGCCGGCAGTGTTTCGGGGGGCAGGCGAAACTCCTGTTCGTCTGTCGCTTGGGCTGCAACCATCGGCAAGCGGCCCAACACGGCTGCCGTCTGCTCCTCTGTCAGTGGCTGTCCCTCGGCCAGGGGCACAGCGCTGACCTCTTGCACGGTCTCAGATCCGGCACTGAGGACAAGGCGCATAGTTTCACCACCTCCTGTGCTAACAGCGGACGCCAGGCCCGCGGGGAGTACGTAGACCAGACCGCTCGCGGTAGGCGGCGTTGGCACCACTGCCGTGGGCGTCATGACCACGGGCTGACCGCACGCTGGCAGCAGCGCAGTCAGCAATAGCAGCGCAAGGGCCAAACGCGAGGGTCGCCTGATGGCGACCGCACGATCGCCGATGCGGTTCTTTGGCTCAAGTCTGGACATCGACCGCCTCCTGAATGAGCAGCGCAAGGTGCATGGCCTGCATTATACTGCGTGAATGACGGGACTGGAAGGTAGTTTGTTCCGCGCTTCGGGAACTGTGACGCGGATCTCGGAGTCTCTCAAGTGATGGCGCATTGCGTCGGGTTCGTTCGACGACGCCTTCTGCCCCGCAGACGGCGACGATGCAGCCAAGCACGTGGGTGGAGGAGAGCCAAGATGAATGTAAGACCGCGGATACTGCTGGGGGTCCTGCTGGCTGCCATGCTCTTGGGCTGTTCGCCAGCGACCAGGGTCACTCCCTCTGCGACCCCACAACCCACACCTCCAACTGCGGCCACGCTGACGCTGGTCAAGATGGTCGATCGCCCACAAGCTGCCCCCGGTGAGGCACTGCAGTACACCCTGATTATCATCAACGACATGCTCGGCGGACTGGATCCCGGCATCTCAGTGGCTATCTCAGATCCCCTGCCAGACGGGTTGGAGTGGGTTGCGGATGACCCGCAGTCTCCAGGCCGTTACGATGCCCTTGCGCGCACCTGGAGCTGGGCCGGCGCCGTGCCGCGTGGGGGCTCGCTGCGCCTCACGCTCAGCGTGCGCTTGCGCGGCGACGTGTCAGTCGGTACCCAATTGACCAACGTTGCGCAGGCCAGTGACGCTTTGGGACGCATCCTGCAGGCCTCGGCTTCGCTGTCGGTGCACGCTCCCCCCGCGACGCCCAGCCCATTGCCCAAAGGGACTGTGGCCATGGCGACGCCTACGGTGCCGCTGACCCCGAGGGTTCTGGCCACGCCAAGCGCGACCCCAACTGCAACCGTGACCCACCGGCAGACCGCCCTGCCTTCGCCTGCAAGCACTCCGCCACCGGCGGATGCGCCCTATGTGAAGAGCCTGGTGGTCACACCGCACGATCCGCCCATCTACTACCTGGTGGTCGGATCTGAGCTTCAGCGCAGCAACGACCGCGGCCAAAGCTGGCAAAGGGAGCGCACGCCGGGTCTGCCTTCACCGGTCTCGGTGCAGTTCGTTGCCGCAGACTATCGCCATCCAGACATGCTCTATCTGGCCACCGACCAGGGCTTGTATCGGCGCGAGGGCGCGGAGCAAGCCTGGGAACTGGTCAACACGCTGCGTGTAACCGCGCTCGCGGTGGACTTGGAGAACTCGGACGTGCTCTGGGCTGGCATCCCCTATGAGACGGCCATGCGCGCGGTCATCGTCAAGAGCAGCGATCGTGGCCGCACGTGGTCCAAGGCCGATTTCGGCATCGGCAGTGGCTGGGTGGGCGCCATTCTGATCAACCCGCGCAATCCCAACGTCCTCTGGGCGCACGTGCGTCCCCAAACGCGCGGAGACTGGCCCAGGGGCTATGTCTATCGTGGAGGACGAGACGGCAGTTGGGAGCGGTTACGGCTCGGCGAGTTCGAGTTCGTTGCCAGCGCAAACCCCTTCGCTGGTCAGAACGCTCGCTCTTGCTTCGTCAGTGGCCTGGCCTTCGATCCCGAGCAGCAGGCGCTCTATGCGGGGTGTGACGTGAGCTGGTACAATGGCTTCGATCGCACGCAGCGTCTTATTCGGTCGCTCAATGCTGACGACCCCAATTCATCTGCTGTGCGTTGGGAAGTGGCTGCCGAGTTCGGACCGGCGTTCTCGCTGCAGACTGCAGGGGTGCGGCCTCTAGCCGTCGATGCGCGCCAGCCCAAGGCCCTCTTTGTGGCCCTAGACGTAACGCAGCAATTCGAGCAGCCTCGCTATCTCTTACTGAGCAGCGGAGATGATGGCGAGACCTGGCTGGAGCTCCATACCGTCTCCGCTATCCCTTAGCTGGAGGCTGGGTAGCGGCAAACGCGTCCATGATGCGCCGTATGGCCGCGGTGGTGATGCGTCGATACGTTGCACCCGGACGGACTGCTGTGGCCAGCACGAGGTCTTCGTCGCCCACCACTAAATGTCTGCAGACCAACCTCGTGCGGGTACGATCCAGCACAGTGACCTCGTCCAGCTCGCCCAGCCCGAGCTCGCGGCGAGCCTGACTGCCGACTTGCTGCAGCAGAGCCACCATCGCGGCGACGGCATCAGCCTGGTAGTCCAGTGGCACGACTGCGATCGGCAGCCCCTCGCTGCTGGCCAGCACTACCGCCTCGAATCCGCCCTGCTGATACGCCTCTTGCAGGATCTGCTCGAACGATGTCAACTGTGGACTGGATGTGTTGCCGTCGCCTGTGCTCACGTTCTCCCCTCCGGCCGCACGTTCAGCGTGCCTTTGCTTGCCCAGTGCCATAACCGATTGCCGACCAACACGGTCTCTCGCCAGGTCAGGTGCTTTGTCCAGCCCTGAGCAGACGGCCAAAAACGACGTAGAAGATGACAAAAGAGAGTACGATCATCACCTGGCCCAAGAGCACGCTCAACAGCTCGTGCCCGACCATGCTGGCGCCCATCGTGATCATCGCGAAAGCCAAAGCCAGGATCACATACCTGGCATCTCTGGTGCGCCGTGCTGAGTAGAGCAGCGCAACAATCGCCAGCGTCGCCGTCAGCATGCATGCGCCCACGTACAGATTGATCGCCACGCCCGTGGCCATTAGCGCCTGACCCTGGCCGGTGGGCTCCAGCGGCGCAACCATGAACAGCATGCTTAGCAGGGCGAACAATGCTAGTGGCACATACAGAGACCCCACCTCTGCGGCCGCTGTGGGCACTGGCAGCATGAGCATTGCACTGGGCAACGCACCAAGAAGGACGGTCGCTGCGCCAAGAATGAGCTGCAGCCTGCTCATGGCCGCCGGATTGCCTCGCCCCAAGATGGCCAGGGAGCCTAGCACGTAGCCCACGGCGCCCATAAAGAACACAGCCCAGTGGAGCACGACACGGTTGCGTGTCTCTCGCCACTTGCCAAAGAGCAGTACGCCCATGACCAGTCCCAGGCCGCCGGTCACGAGCTTTCCAACCGCTTCCGCCAAAATCGCTTTGTCCAGCATCCGCCGCAATCCCCCGCTCTAGGTTCCGAAAGGCCGCAGGAAGCGTCCAATGTCATGCGAGCTGCTTGCGGCGAGGTTTTCATCGCTCCCCGTCTCTTCCGTCTCCGTCGGCGGAGGTGCAAGACGTTGCCTGGCATTCCGCTGCTCCATAGCAGCGTTCAACTTGGGCAAGGCCACGTCCACGGTCAGATTCAGCAGGGGTAGGCTTACTCGCCCCTGGCAGACCATGCACAGGTGGCCCTGGCGCAAGGGCCGCACGACCACACGGCCGTCGCGGAACTGCAGGTCTACGGTACCGACCTTCTTGCGTCTGGCCATGCGCAGGCCCGCCAGAATGTGCGCGGTGGTGTAGCCAACCACGGAAAGCGTATAGTCGCGCGAACGCTGCGTCAGCACGCAGTCCACGATGTTGCCCTCTTCGTCAAGCACGATGCAATCGCTCACCCCGGGAACGGCTACAACGCTGCGTAGGATATCCTCCATCTTGATCCTCCCCGGTCTCAGAGCATCGACAAGGCGGCGTCCGCTACCATGGACGGCGAGGTACGCTCATCGAGCAGCAGGCCAACATAATATCCCTCGGCCTCCAGCAACAGCAGGCGCTCGCGGCCTGTCTCAACGATCGCTTTTTCCAGCGGCCCCAGGTACAGGCTATCTCCAATTTGACGGGCGGCACCGGTCACAAAGGCCACGGCCGCGCCCTGTCTGTCCGCGTTTTCCGAGCTGCTGGCCATTAGGATGCCATCGCTGGCGACCAGCACAACCTCCTGCACTCCGGGCAGCCCCCTCAACCGCGCGGCGATCTGCTCGTGGCCGTTGGCATGGGGCTGCGCCTCGTCAGGTGCCGAAGACGGGTGCTGCGCGGCGTCGTCAAGGACGCGCGTGCTGTCCACCAGGAGCATCGCCCACGGCGTAGACACCGAGCGTTTCGGTGCGTGGACGCCGCGCTGAAACTCAAAATCTCCCTCTTGCCAGGCCAGGATAGCGGGTAGCACCTGCTCGCCTTCTTCGTCATCCAGCGTCATGTGTACGATGCTTCCGTCTGCAAAGTAGATGGCGGCATGTTGTCGTCCGTGCTCGACCTGCAGGCATCCTTCGCTCATCTCATTGCAGTTGATCGAGATGAGGCTGGAGAGCGTCATTTCGTTCAGGTTGCCTTTCACTGCCATCTGCTACCTCCGACATGGCCTTCAAACGATGGCCTGCAAAACCTGATGGATGATCACCTTGAGCGTATCTGAAACGCCCCGTCCCTGAACCGCGGCCGACGAGAGACAGGGCACTCCCGTGTAGCCCAGGTATTGCGTCAGAACTGCCGGCGCCAGGGCACCTGGCAAGTCCTGTTTGTTACACTGCACCACGAGTGGAAGCGACTCGAGTCGCTGGCCCATGGATCGGACATGCTTCTCCAGCTCCACCAGTGCCACCACATTGTCTGTCAGGCGTGCCTGTTGGGAGTCTGCCACAAGAACCAGACCATCGACTCCTTGCAGCAGAAGCTTGCGCGTCGCAGCGTAGCGTGCCTGGCCCGGGACCGTATATAGGCTGAAGCGCGGCTTGAGCCCTCGAATCTCGCCGAGCTCAAGCTGCATGTAGTCAAAGAACAGCGTGCGGTCTTCTTGCGTCTTGAGCGTCACCAGATCGCTACGCAGAGCCTGCTTGGTGTGCGCATGGATGTACTGCAGGTTGGTGGTTTTCCCGCTCTGGGCCGCGCCGCAATAGACGATCTTCAGGTTCAGTTCGCGCCGTTTGTAGTTGACATACATGCGATGTCACGTTGACTCCACGCAGCGCTGGCGACCCGATTCAGGAAAGCCTGGGTGCATACCGCAGGATGGCGCGCGCGGCCCAGGCAACCTGGCAGCCGTCCTGTGCAAAGGCGATGCTGTGCGTTGGCGCGCCTCTAGCCCAGGGAGGAATCGCTCTCGCCCTCGAACAGATCATTGAGCTGGGCCTGAAGCTCACCCACAAGGCTTTTTTCGACGGCGGTCTGCGCAGTTTCCTTTACCAGGATGCCATCAAGCTGGGTACTTGCCTTTCGAGCATAGAGCCATACGGCCCCAGGCCTGCTACCACTGTCAAAGATCACAGCCAGCAAGCGCTCCTCGCCCACACGCTGGGTATAGATGTGGCAATCGGGTCCCTGGTAGTGGGACGCGCTAAAGACGCCGCGGTTGCCCATCTGCTTGGACAGCTCTGCGCCAGCGGCGTAGTTAGCCGCGATTAGAGCAGATAGGGTTGGTAGGTGTAGACCATGGGTCTGCCCGGCGGCGTCCACCAGGTATCCTGCCGAGGTGAGCAGTAGCACAACACGCGCGCGCGTCTCGGCCAGTAAACCGTCAAGGATCTGCCGAACCTGGGGCGTGGCCTCAGGCTGAGGCGCAGACTCGCTGCTCGTGGATTTCATATCCAGCGGCACTGAAGCCCTCGCCTCCGCTCGATCGGTTCCACTGCGCGGTGCTCTTGTCTCCGCAGGAACGATGACCTGTGCTGTTGCCGGCTGACCTGCGCACAGCGCCTGATGCATGGCATACATGGTGAAAGGCTTGCTCAGCCAGGCGTCAAAGCCCCAGCGCCTGCCCCGCTCCGCCAGTCCGGGCACTTCGCAGGGAGCCATGAGCATTAGCCTGGTGTCAGGGGCGGTGCTCCGCACAGTGCGCACGAGTGCTGCCGGCTCCACGCCAGGTGTCTGCAGCTCAAGCAGAATCCAGTGATAGGGCTTGACACTCAGCATGTCGCTCACGCGCGCACTGTTTCCGGTCCAGTCCACGGTGAACCGCTCATTATGGTCTCGCAGGGCTTCAGCAACTGCAACGCGCGTCAGTGGATCCGGGTCGACGACCAAAACATCCGAGGCCTGAGCATAGTCTTTCATGCTTCTTCCGTCCTCTACCGATCCATTGCGTGCCAGGCCGCGTGCTCGAGGTCGGCCTTGCACCTTGCCAGGGCGACGCGAGACGGCTCTCTGCACTGTCGCCCTACGTGATGCGACAGGGTACCGGAGTCTATCCCAGGAGTGTGTACCTGTCAAGTGTCGCTACCATTCTGTAACCATTTTGTATCCATTCGTTAACGAATGCAACGAATGCACGGTATGCCTGCTCAGTGTCTGGCTACCATCACGCAGTTGGACGCAATCCACAAAGGCGGTTACACTGTATATGTTGCACAATACCTGTACCGCTTGTAGGTGACGACGTGATATCACATCAAACGATTCGATGTTTCGCTGCAAGAAGGGTGGCCAGCACGCTACTGCTCGTTCTCTTGGCCCCGTGGCTTGCCACTGCGGGCCCAGGCAGCACCAGCGCGGCCCAGCAACCGCTATATTCGCTTACGGAGCGCTTTGGCGTGGCGGTGCGCAAACAGAATGGGCCCATCCTCAACTATGACGTCGGGGCCTTGCACATTGGCTGGTATACGGACTATGACGCCAGTCTGTCACCGATCCGCCCCAGCGGCCTGGAGTATGCACAGCTCGTCTGGATCAACGAAGGCGTGCCAACTCGTTCGCTATCGCAGATCACGACCATCGCCCTGGCCAATCCTGGTTCCATCTGGCTCATCGGCAGCGAGCCAGAGTGCATCTGGCAGAGCAACAGCACTCCCGAGCAGTATGCCACGGCCTATCACAGCGTGGCCGCCGCACTCCGTGCCGCAGATCCTACAGCGCTCCTGGTGGCGGGAGGCATCGTGCAGCCAACTCCGCTGCGCCTGAAGTGGCTGGATCTGGCCCTGCAGCACCATCACCAGGCCTTTGGCACCGAGATGGACATCGACGCCTGGCATATCCACAACATGATCCTGCCGGAAGTTCGTGGCGGCTGGGGCTCCGACATCCCTGTTGGCCTTTCCGAGGATGCGGGCATGCTCTACGGCATCGAAGACAGTGACAACATGGCCATCTTCACCCAGCACATCGCAGCGTTCCGCGCCTGGATGGCGCAGCATGGCTACCGAGACAGACCGCTTTTCTTGACTGAGTTCGGTGTGCTCATGCCGCCCGTCTATGGCCTGACCGTGCAGCGGGTCAATGCCTTCATGGATGCTTCTTTCGACTTCTTACGGACTGCTCGCGATGCCAACACTGGATGCCCTGGAGATGATAACCTGCTCGTGCAGCGCTGGATCTGGTTCAGCCTCAACGAGGAACCCTGGGATCCAGAAACGTCCAGTGGTGGACATAACGGGGCATTGTTCGACTGGAAGCGCGCACGCTATCCCGGGAGGCTGACTCCCTTTGGGGTGAACTTCCGCAATTACATGAACGTACTGCTGTCTGGGTCGCCTGGCAGCAGCGTACCGTTCCGACCCGTGCGCCTGGATGAGCTACCCTTTGTT
>DIVN01000166.1 GCA_002435875.1 Anaerolineales bacterium UBA6131 | reverse complement strand
CAGCGCTGACCGCCGGACAGCAGGGTGCTGATCGAAATCGCCTGGTCAGGCTGCGCTGTCATGCCGCACGAGGGGAGCTGCGGCTGACTGAGCATGGGCGAGCCAGTCGACGCGGTCGAGCTGCATGTCGTAAAAGAGGAGCTGAGCGCGACCGGGGGCCTGACGGAAGTAGGGACGCACGTCGCTGAAAGCTGGCTGCTCAAGGAAGCCAAGACTGTGCTGACTGGGCACGTCGCGGTAGTGGCGGCCGATGTAGCGAAAGCCGAGCTTTTCATAGACGTGGCGGGCGCGCAAGTTGCTGCCCGCAACATCGAGCAACAATCTACGAAACTGCGCCTCGCCAAAGTACCAGGGCAGGAAGAGGCACATTGCTTCGCTGCCATAGCCTTGATCGACGTAATCGGCACCGAAGGTCAGCCCAAGGCGCGCTTCCTTGTGCACAATGATTTCGCGCAGCGTAATCGTGCCGATGAGCTGCGAATCAGTCCGGCGCTCTACGGCGAACCACAGACGCGAGGTGTCGGTGTCATGCATGAGAAACCAGATGTCACGGGAGATGGAGTTGCGCCGCTGCAGGTTCCACAAGGCCTGCATGGGGTCATCGAAAGGTCGCCAGCCGTCCATCTGCGCGAGATGGCTGGCGTGCAGGCCGCGGACAAGCACACGCTCGCCTTTGAGATAAAGTTCAGAATCAATCATGGACGGGAATCTTGCCTCAGGACTGTGCCGGCGTTGGCTCCTCGCTGCCAACCACGGAGGTGTCCAGTATGTGCAGCAGGGTGTGCTGTTGCGTGTAGTACGCGAGCTGCTGGGGCAGAGTTGGATCATCTGGCAAGCCGGAAAGGGCGCGCAGGATGGAGAAGGCCGGGTCGGCTGTGGAGCGTGTGCCACCTCGCTGCCAGGGCAGCGAGCACTGGCCCGTGCAATGGGTGCCGACGATGTCGGTGACGGGGCCGTGTGTGGGCGACCAGGCCAGGGCCAGGGCGAACGAGACCACGGCGCCGGGGATGTGCTCCAGGGTGACTTCACAGAGCTCAGGCGTACTGCTGAGCCCCAGCACGACAAGCGCGAGCTGGTCCTCGTGCACATGGTCGGGCTCGGACAGCGGCAGCTCGAGGATTTTTGCCAGGGTGGTTGCCAGCGGCAATGAGTCGCCGTCGACGGCCACAACGCAGTCGAATTGCCAGTTGAAAGCAGTGACCATGGCCAGCAACCGCTGGAGGGTGGTGGCCATGTCGCGATAGGTGAAGGCATGGTCTTCGTACAAAGGAATGTCAAGGCCGTCATCGGCACCAGAACCCAGACACATGACGCCATAGTCGAGATAGAGGTGATCTTTGAGGCCAGTGGCCTTGCCCTCTGGGAACTCCAGGTGGCGGCGAGCGAGGGCCAGCGTCTCGTGGAGGCCGCTGACGTCAGCGGTGGGTGGGGCCAGACGAAGCGCGTCCTGTAGGGTGGCGACAGCGGCCGCATAGTCGCCAATGCCCAGCTGGCAATCAGCAAGACCGGTGCGCAGCTCCCAATCGTCGGGGAGCTCCTCGACAAGTGACTGAAAACGGGTCAGGGCCGAAGGCAGTTGGCCTAAAGCGCACTCCACGTAGGCCAACTCGTAGCGAGCTGATGGCTCGCTGCTGTCGGCGGCCAGGCAGCGCTCAAACGCCGCCGCAGCCTCGGGATAGCGCTCCAGCTCGCTCAATGCGCGGCCCAGGTTGAAGCAGTTGGCATAATCAGGTGCAAGCAGAGTCGCCGAGTGGAACTCGTCAACGGCCTTCGTGAGCAGGCCTTTGCGCATATAGTGCTGGCCCAGGGCATTATGGGCACTGGCGATGCGCGGATCGGCGTCGACGGCACGCTTGAATTCGAGCATAGCCTCATCGAGGCGACCCTGCCGCTCCAGAGAGAGGGCGCGCTCGAGGTGCTGATATGCCTGTCCGGACTGGAATTGCTCTATCATTTCCCTTTCCACGGCAAGTGCAGGATAGAAACCATGCGCGGACAGCGTCAGGGCTGTGCGCGGGCGACGTTCGTCGGCATTATAGGCCGTTCAAGGCATCGGTCAAGATGTCAAGGCGAACGGAAGACGCAGGGTTGGGCAGCCACAGAGTTGCCACCAGTTCGTGCCAATAGCGAAGATGCAGGGCAAGTATAGTCCGAATCGCGCTGAAGCCAAGTACGATACGGGGCTGGCGGTTTGTGGCTGGGGACGATTGGACTATACTTGACAACTATTGCAGGCTGGGGAGGGACATCGTAGATGCGCGCAAGAACCGTCGTAGAGGCACTCCTTGCACTGGTGGTTATCCTGGCGCCTGGGCTCCGAGTCAGTGCGCAGGACCCGTGTCAGGGCAACCAGGTGGCCAATGCTGCTATGGAGGAAGGGGCACGCGGAACGGGTGGGCTGGGCACGCAGGCAGGTTCGATCGTCGCCAATGCCTGGACGCCTTGGAGCGTATGGGGGGACTCGGCATACAAGCAGGAGGCCCAGTTTGACATCGAGGACCGTACCAAGGTGGGGCGATACACGATGTACCGCGTGCACTCGGGGATCTACTCGCAGAAGGTGGGCACAAACGGTGCGGTGCACACCGGTGGCATTTTCCAGAGGATTGCGGTGCCCAAAGGCAGCACGGTCAAGTTTTCCATATGGGTGCAGATCTACACCGGCCAACAGAGCATCGTGTCGGACGCGAACCAGGAGCTGATCTCCGACTTGAACAGCCCGGGCAACTACCGCGCCTGGATAGGGGTGGATCCGTACGGCGACACGCCAGCCGGTTTTGGCGCCCAGCCATCAGAGCGCACTGTCTGGTCTGGGCCGGTGTTGGATCGCGAGACCCGGCAGTTCACCTCCAACGGTCTACCGTTCGATGCCTGGGTGCAGCTCGAAGTGCAGGTGACAGCCGCGGCGGATCACGTGACGGTGTACACCAAAGGCGAGCCGGAGTTCCCCACGGCGATCAACGTGTCGTATTGGGATGATGCCTGCCTGACCTACAAGGCACCCGTTGCGGCACCGACCAAAGCGCCAGCGGTGACGGCCACGGCAGCTCCAACGGCAACACGCGTACCCACGGTCGCACCCACGACGGTGCCGACCACGGCCCCAAGTGTGACGTCGACCGCGACTGAGGTGCCTACCGCCGCAGTGACCCTGGAGCCAACGGCGGTATCAAGCGCGACACCGACGCTGAGGCCGAGCGCTACGGCAACGAGCCGGCCAACCAGCGCGCCCGCGGCCACCATGACCGCAACCAAGCCGGCGGCGAGCAAGCCGCGCGCAGATGGCGACGACAGCGGGCTGCTGGCGTTCTTCGGCGCGGTATGGCTTGCGGGTGCCGGATACCTGGGCTGGACGCTTTGGAAGAGGCGACAGGAGAGCCTCGGACACTGAGCGATCCCGATCGCGCTGACTCATAAGTAAGTGTTACCATAGTAGTGTGATTGCCTCAGAATAGACTGTTACCGACTGATACCACATTGGCGGTGCTAGTCTGTAGGC
>DIVN01000256.1 GCA_002435875.1 Anaerolineales bacterium UBA6131 | reverse complement strand
GCGGACGACCTGGCTACGGCGGCCGCCAATCATGGGCTGTCGCTGACCCTCTCTGATCTTTCCGCAGGGCTGGAGGAGTGGGCTGCTGAAGGTGTGCTGCGGCCGCTCAACGATGGCTGTTACTCCGTCTGTTGTGAGGTCATGTCACGCTGGATTGCGGAGCAAAGACAAACGGTCGATACGCTCGTGAAACTCAAGTACCTGCGACCTGGAGCTGCGCGTGCTTCAACTGCGGGTCGCTACTCTGGCAGAAGGTGGAGCACGTTGAGCCTCGAGCTTCTCGGTCTGGCTCTGGTTGCAGCTGTCCTGGTCCTGTGGAACATGCGTGGAGCCGCACAGCAGCTGACCATGGGCCCGGCACCGACTGCCACTGCAGCGCCTTTTGCGACTCGCGCGACACTCGTGATCGGCCCGTCATTGGGGCGCATCGCGTACATGGCCAAAGATGGTCCTGACAACACTTGGGACATCTGGTTGATGCGAGGCGACGGCACACAGCCGCAGCAGTTGACCAGTGACTCAGCCGATGACATGTCCCCCAGCTGGTCTGTTGACGGCAAGCGCATCGCCTTTGTCTCTGATCGTGACGGGAATCGAGAGATTTACACAATGAAGGCCGATGGGACCGAGCAGGTTAACTTCACACACCATGGAGCAGAAGACTGGACTCCAGCATGGTCTCCCGACGGCCAGCGCATCGCGTTTTCTTCCTATCGCGACGGCAACTGGGAGATCTATGTTGCTCGTGCAGACGGGAACGATGTTCGGCGCGTCACAGACCACAAGGGGGCGGACTATGGCCCTGCCTGGTCGCCTGATGGAGAGCGGTTAGCCTTCCACTCCAACCGAGATGGCAATTGGGAAATTTACGCAGTCCACGTGGANNCGACAGATCAGGCCACTGACTACAATCCGGCATGGTCGCCAGACGGGCGAGTGATTGCCTTCGAAAGCTATCGCGATGGGGACATGGAGATCTACGTGATGAATGCGGACGGGTCAGAGCTGCAGAATCTGACAAATGACCCGTACTCCAATGAGCATGGACCATGTTGGGCGCGTGACGGGAGCAGGCTGCTGTACTTCTCAAGCCGTGACGGAGGCTGGGACATCTTCTCGATGCGGCCTGACGGCAGTGAGAAGAGCAACCTGACGCAGAGCTCAGCTCTGGAACAAACCCCGCGCTGGCACGAGTAAGCGATCGTTACCTCGACCCAGGTCGCCAGCGCTCAGCTCAGGTGCGTCGATTGCGCGCCGCGCAGACTGCCGCGATCGACGCTTCGACGCGAGGTCGATCGACGCCGGTGATGCGCACGACCTTGCGACGTGAGTTGTGGCCCGAGCGGATAGCAAGCTGAGATCTCGGGATGCCCAGCACCTCGGCCAATACCGCAATCAGCGCGGCGTTGGCTGCCCCGTCAACTGGCGGCGCCGTCACCCGGATCTTTAGAGCATCGCCCTGCATGCCAACAATCTCGTTCCTGGCAGCCCGGGGTACCACCGACACGGGGACCAGCACGTCGTCTGGATCACCGGCTACCCCACCGGACACGAGCAGCCTCCTCAGCGAAGCAAGGTTAGCACAATCCTCTGCACAAAAGTCAGCAGGATCATGGCAATCATCGGGGTGATATCCAGCCCGCCGATGGGGCCGATCCAGCGTCGCAACGGCGCGAGGATGGGCTCGGTGACTCTATCCACCAGTTGAACAATTGGGTTGTAGGGATCCATGCGCACCCAGGAAAAGAGGACGCGCAACAGGATGGCAAGGTCAAGCAGATCAAAGAGCAGATTGACCGTGCGGTAGAGAGGGCTCATTGCTGAGGCGTCCCTCCGCCAAGTGCGCGGGAGCGCTGATAGGCGGCCCAGACTCCACGCGAGAGAACCGTGCGCAGCCCGCCCTTCTCTAGCTGATAAAGCGCTTCGGCCGAAGTCCCACCGGGCGACGTTACCATATTGCGCAGCTCCGCTGGGTGGCGCTTGGATTCGCGAGCAAACAGTACCGAACCGAGAAGCGTCTGCTCAACCAATTGCTGGGCGATGCGTCTGGAGAAACCAAGGTGCACGCCCGCGTCGATCAGTGCCTCCATGAAGAGGAACACGTACGCCGGCCCCGTGCCACTCAAGGCCGTAGCCATGTCCAGGTAGATCTCATCCTCAACGAATATCTCCTGGCCGAGAGCTGAGAGTATCGAACCTGCCTGAGTCTTCTGTTCCTCTGTGGACTCGCGAGATATTGTCCATACGGTCATGCCCGCTCCCACCTGTGCCGGGGTGTTGGGCATGGCCCGGGCAATGGCCGAGTGCGACAGACCGTCACGAAGGGTGGCGACGGGTACGCCCGCAGCAATGGAGAGGACCAAAGCGGAGGGCTTGATCGTGCCTCTCAGTTCCGGCAATACGCGCGCAACCACCTGCGGCTTGACAGACAGCACGACCAGATCGGCGTTGCGTACCGCTTCCGTGTTCACCGTGGTCGAGCGAATGCCATAGCGGCTCACCAAATCCTGGCCACGTTCGACACGCGGTCCACTTGCGATGATGTGATCGGCCGCCGTCAGTTGTTGCTTGAGGATGCCCTTGACCATCGCTTCGGCCATAACGCCACTTCCGACAAAGGCGAGATACGATTCGCTAAGCATGCTGTTCCCTCCAGCTACCTTGAAGGCTATTCTCTGTTCGGTGGCGGTCCGTTCTGCAGGCAGGCCGTCGTCCGACAATTGACGGCCATTATAGCCGGGATGGAGTGCGTGCGCAAGAGGGGCATTGGCGATGCTTAAGAATGGAGGGCCGCTGTATCGATTATCACGGTCGACGGCTGCGCTGCAGAAGTGGTGTTCGCGATGTCGCACCTGCGGTTCTATCGATCGCGCAGACCACACACTACGCCAAACCGTCCCGCCCGTCCCCCCTGTCCCCGATGTGAAAAGAACTCTCCGGTATGGCAGCAGGTGCACATGGCTGCGCTCTCTATCTGCAAGATGCCCGCCCGTCCCAATTGCTGAGACGCGGCACCCGGTAGGTCGAAGTATGTTTTCGCAGCCTCGGCCTGTCGGAGAAGCCCGCTCTCCTCGCCAAACACGGACCTGATCTTGTAGACGAGGTCAGGGCCGATCTCGTAACAGCATGGGCCAATACCCGGGCCCAACCCGGCCACCACATCACTTGGGCGGGTGCCAAAGGTTGATACCATGGTTAATACCGTGTTGCCCAAGACACCTGCAAGACATCCGCGCCAACCGACGTGGACAAGCGCGAGTGCTTTGTGCAGCGGATCATAGAGCAGGACGGGCAGGCAGTCAGCAAAGCGCAAGAAGAGGAACACTCCCGCCTCCGCGGTGAGCAACCCATCGGTTGCGGGGAGTATACGACCCTTGTCTGCGCTGCCTACGACAGCTACTCGGGAGCCATGGACTTGTGCGGCGGTGACCACATCGCCCGGCTGAAGTCCAAGGTCGCCCAACATGGTGAGCTCGTTGGCCTGCACGTCCTCAGGGCGGTCGCCACACTGTGCGCCGACATTCAGGCTCCAGTACGGTCCTTCGCTGTTCCCACCCAACCGGGTGAAGATGGCATGTGTAATTTCGCTGAAGACTGCCAAACGGGCGAAGCGATAGCATACCGTGTGGCGGTTCGCCTGGCGGATCATAGTCGAACAAAGTCCCAGGGCAGGCGTTCATCCGGCGAGCGCGCACCCAAGAACTCCTGAGCATCCACCCCAGTGCTCTGCAGGGCCTGATCCCACTCTCCCAGGGTAGGCGCATGCATGGCTGCCAGGGGCTTGGCTAGGCGGTGGTCACCGCGTGCTAGTACCGCTTGAACCTGTGCCCACTGGGGGCTCTCTGCTGTTAGGCGCACGTGCAGTCCACGCAGGCGATCACGCAGCGTAGTGATTCGCCCTTTGGCGGTCTGTGCATCCAACATTGCATGTCGCTGGAATGGCGTGTGCGCCTTGGGTACAAAGGTTGCCACACTCAGCGATATGTGGCGATCGAAGAGCGCGCTTACTTCGCGCACCAGGTCAGCAATCGCACACACGTCCTCATCTTCTTCTGTGGGCAGGCCAATCATGAAATATAGCTTGAGCTCGGCAAAACGTCCGCCAGCCTTGGCGGCGGCGCGCAAGATCTGCTCACGGGTCACACCCTTATGAATTACCGT
>DIVN01000037.1 GCA_002435875.1 Anaerolineales bacterium UBA6131 | reverse complement strand
CGCTGATAGTGAGCACGATTTCGCCTCGGCCGTAATCAAGGTGCTGAGCGACGTTGACCACAGTGCCTGGTTGAGGAAAGCCGGTCGCCGATGGGTCGAGGAACGCTACGATTGGCACCAGGTATATGCCGTCTGGGATAGGGTCTATGAGCAGTTGTTGGCCGCGGGTTCCACAAATGGTGTGCCTGGCCACGATCTAGTACAATAATGCGGCTGGCCCTAGAGGGCGGGCTGCGCACGTGTAGGGCATTGGGCCAAGTCAGGAGATAACGACTAATGGAATTGCGTCAGATTGCGGCGACCGTATGGAAGTGGGCCTGGCTGATGATCTTGGCCACGGCGGTGGCAGCGACGTCAAGCTGGCTGGCCGTCAGAAATCAGCCAGCCATCTATCAGACGTCTGCTACCCTCATGGTCGGCCTCACGATCCAGGAGGTGTCGCCGGACTATTCCGAGTTCTATACCAGTGAGCGGCTTGCCCAGACCTATTCTGAGCTGATCCGTCGTGAGCCAGTGCTGAAGGCAACCGCGGCTGAACTGGGGTTCGAGGAGGACTGGCGTAACCTGCGCGGACAGGTTAGCTCAGCCCTGGTTGCTGGGACGCAATTGATGGAGATTCGCGTGGTCGACACGGATCCGCTGCGAGCCAAGCTGATTGCCGACGGAATCACCCGGCAGTTGATCGCCACGGTGGAACAGGCCCGGCCCCAAGGCAGCTCACGACAGTTCATTCAAGCGCAGGTCGACAGCTTGCCGCAAAAGATCGAGACTGCTGAGAAGCAGATTGGCGAATTGGGCGCACAGCTGGCCGAAACCTCCAGCGCCCGCGAGATCCAGGACCTGGAGAGTCGCATCAGCACCCTCGAGAGGCAGGTCAACGATTGGCGCGCGACATTTGCCCAATACCAGCTGTTGCTCGGCGACACGGGCGTCAATGTGCTGACCGTGCTGGAGGTAGCACCGGTTCCCACGCAGCCGATTGGGCCACAGTGGCTCACTCAGGTGGGTCTGGCGGCGGCGATCGGCCTGATGCTCGCCGTCGGCGCGGCGTTCCTGGTCGAGTATCTTGACGACACCGTGAAAAGCCCACAGGACGTCGAGCGCACGAGCAAGCTGCCCACATTCGGCACGATTGTTCGCTTCCCCAAGTCCGATCAGAGCGAAGTCTTGACCGCGCTGGAGCCCCGCTCAGTAATCTCCGAGGGCTATCGTGTGCTGCGAACCAACCTGCAATTCGCGGCGATGGGCATGGGTCAGTCGGCAACCACGCTGTTGTTCACCAGTGCTCTCCCAACGGAGGGCAAAACAACTAGCCTGGCGAATCTGGGGGTCAGCCTGGCCCAGGCTGGGAAGCGGGTAATCTTGGTCGATGCCGACCTGCGACGGCCGACCCTGCACAGGCTGTTCCACATGTCGAAAGAGGTCGGATTGACCTCGCTGCTGCTTGAACGCCAGGCGGACATCGAATATGTGGTCCAGAAGACCGCGGTCGAGGGACTAAGGATTCTGCCCTCCGGACCGGTTCCCGCCAACCCGGCCGAAGTGTTGGGTTTCGCTGAGATGGGTGCCGTGCTCGACCGGTTGCGAACGATGGCCGACTATGTGCTTCTGGATGCGCCGCCCGTGCTTAGCGTGGCTGATGCCAGCGTCTTGGCCCAGAAAGTAGATGGGGTGCTTATGATCGTTGAGGCCGGCCGCACGCGGACGGAGGTGTTTGGCCGTGCTGTCGCAGTCTTGCAGGGGGTGAAGGTGCGGGTCTTGGGAGCGATTCTCACCAAAGTGGGGACTCGCCACCGCGGCGCCTATGCCTATGACTATTACTACTACTACTCGAGCTATGGCAGCGATGAGACCGGGGAGCGCGAGCGACGCAAGCGCCGGCCCCGGAGCCTGCTCAGGCGGCTCCGCCGCAATGTGGCCAGGTTGCTCGGCCGTACATCCCGTCGTCACTCGTCAGCAGGAACGTTGGTAACCCCGTCGACCGAGTCCACCGAGGCAGATTCGGCGACCGACGGCGGGGGTTCGGATGGCAACGACGCAGACTCTGCCCAGCTCGCTGACTAGGCAGGTCNNCCAGACACCACGGGGGGGGGCAGGGCGCCCCTGGTACTGCAGGCGCGAGAACCGAGGATGGCATTCGTTTGCGTCCTATTGAGGCGAATGGCTGACATCGCGTAAGGGTTAAGGTAGAAGGAGGGGCCACCATGTCACAGGCACTGCGCAGGCTGTTTGCGGTCCACGCGGTTGTAGCCTCTGTCAGCGGGGCTTTGCTGCTGGTTGCCCCAGGCCGCACGCTCCTGGCGCTGGGCTGGTGGCCGATCGATCCCATCATCAGTCGTCTGCTCGGGGCGGCATTGCTGGGCATGGCCTGGAGCTCCGTGCGGGGTTGGCAGTCGGCCCAACGACCACGGGTTCAGCTCGTCCTCGAGCTCGAAGCAGTGTTCGCGGTTCTGGCTTGTGTGGGCTTGCTGCGACACCTGCTCTTCGCCAACTGGCCGTTGATGGTTTGGCTGCTCCTGGGCGTGCTCGTTGCCTTTGCAGCCAGTTGGATTGCTGCCCTGATGGTAACCCGTTAGCTCCCGACCGCCACCCGTTCGCACGTGAATCGGGCAGCCAGCCGGCCGCCTGGCCGATCTCTGACAGTCGCTCTCACAACGAATCCCCTGACTACGTCAACACGTAGCAGGGGATTCTGGCTTCTACGGGCCACAACATCTTCACAATAGGCTGGGGGACAGGGATTCGAACCCCGGTTTACTGATCCAGAGTCAGCTGTCCTGCCGCTGGACGATCCCCCAGAGTTGGATGCATTCTAGCATAGCTTCAGCCTTTTGGCAAATCAGCCCACGGCGAGCTTGCTTAGGGCCGCATCAATCCGCCGCAAAACAGTCTCCTGGCCCAGTATGGCCAGGGTGCCGAAGAGAGGCGGGGCAACCTGCTTTCCTGTTGCAGCAACCCTCAAGGTGCCAAAGAACTGCCCCGCCTTGAGGCCCGAAGAGTCTGCCTGTTCGCGCAGGGCATGCTCGATCGAGGCTTCGTCGAAGGACTGCAATGCCGAAAGAGCCATTCTCGCGACAGCGAGTACTTGCGCGGCCTGCACCTCCGTCATCTTCTTTTGGACTAGCTGCTCGGGATCGTAATCAAGCTCTTGTCGGAAGAAAAAGTCAGTCCATTCGACGGCATCCGCGAGCTTGACGATTCTCTCCTGAATCAAGGGCACGATCTGTCGCACGGTGTCGATTCCTGCAGCGAGCCCCGCGTCTTGCAGAAAGGGCAGGAGGCGCTGCGCCAGGTCATCGGTGGCCAGCGAGCGGATGTGCATGCCATTCATCCAGTCAAGCTTGTCATAACTCATCTGCGCAGGAGATGGGCTGACATGGTCAAGGTCAAAGGTGCGGATGATCTGGGCGCGCGTCAAGATATCTGTCTGCCCGTCATAAGACCAGCCGGTCAGAGCAAGATAGTTGAACATGGCCTCCGGCAGGTAGCCGGCATTACGAAATTCATGCACCATGACAGGGTACTCACGGCCATCGGGCGAGAGTGTCTTTCTCTTGCTCATCTTGCCCTTGCCGGTAGGCGAGAGGATCACCGGTAAGTGAGCAAATGTAGGCAAGGCCCAGCCTAGCGCCTGGTAAATGAGGACCTGGTGCGGCGTAGTGGAGATCCACTCCTCAGCGCGCAGTACGTGAGAGATCTGCATCAAGTGGTCATCAACAACGACTGCGAGGTGATAGGTTGGAAAGCCGTCGGACTTGAGCAGAATCAGGTCCTCGAGTTGCTCGTTTTGGACCGAGATCGCCCCTCGAATGAGATCATGAAACGACGTCTCTCCGGAGAGAGGGGCCTTCAGCCGGATGACTGGAACGATGCCCTGTGCCTCACGGTCATGCTGCTCCTTGGCCGTCAGCTCACGGCAACGTCGATCGTAGCCAGGCCGCGTGCCCATGCTTCGCTGCTGGTCCCGCCGCTGGGCCAACTCCTCTGTGCTGCAGTAGCAGCGGTAAGCGTGCCCCGAATCGACAAGTTGTTGCGCGAAATCGCGGTAGAGATGCAGCCGCTCGGACTGATAGTACGGTCCGTAAGGGCCACCCACCTCTGGCCCTTCATCCCAGTCAAGTCCTAGCCACCGCACTCCGTCAAGCATGTCGGGGATTGCCTCAGCATGGTAGCGTGTGCGGTCGGTGTCCTCAATGCGGAGGATGAACTTGCCACCGTGGTGTCTGGCGAATAGCCAATTGAATAGCAGGCTGCGCGCGGACCCAAGGTGGAAGAATCCCGTAGGGCTGGGAGCAAAGCGAACGCGGACATCAGACATGATCAGGCTCTCTTTCTAGTCTGCAAACTCGAGCGGCCGGTGTCGCAAGCTGACACTTTCTACAAGGCCGATACCGAGCAGCGTCGCCCAAACGGAGCTTCCGCCGTAGCTGACGAGCGGCAGGGTGAGCCCTGTGACTGGCAGCATGCCCAGATTCACGGCAATATTGACGAAGGCCTGCACAAAGATCATCGTGGCTACTCCGCAGGCGACAAGCTGTCCGAAGGAATCGCGGGCGTGGCTCGCTACAGAAAGGATGCGCCAGAGCAAGACGGTCAGCAGGAGCAAGAGCACCGTCGCCCCCAAGAATCCGAATTCTTCAGAGAATACGGAAAAAACATAGTCGGTGTGCCGGACGCGCAGAAAGTAGAGCTGGCTCTGTGTGCCGTTGAGGAAGCCTTTGCCGAACAACCCGCCCGATCCAATGCTGGTCAGGGCCTGGCGGGTGTTATAGTCCAATATTGCCTCGGGCCCAGACGGGCGCAGGATGCTATTTACAAAGGTCATCACGCGATCTCGCATATAGCCGCGCATGGAGAGCCAAACAGCAGGGACTGCGGCAGCGCCTGCTACACCCAGTGCCAAGACGTATGTCCAGCGTATTCCTGCCGCAAAAGCCATCCCAATCCAAATGGCCACGACGACCAACGCAGTACCGAGATCGGGCTGGATGTAGATCAGGAGCACAGGTGGTACCAGCAGCACTCCAGAAAGGAGAATCCAGCGGGAGGAGGTCTCCTCTTCGATGTGTTCGGACATGAACCTCGCCAGAAAGACGATGAGCAGGATCTTGGACAGCTCGGAGGGCTGTATGCCGGCGTTGCTTCCCAGCCAGCTCTGCGCCCCAAAGCCCAGCTGCCCTCTCAATTCTACAAAACCCAACAAGCCCAGAGTAAGGGCGTAGAGCAAACGGTGTGCCTCGCCAAGCAATTGGTAGTCAACCGCTGCCGCCAGAAAACACAGCACCATCCCGCTGATGATGAACGTTGTCTGCCTGAAAAATAGGCGACTGGCGAGCTTATCTCCTGTCTCCACCGAAAAGGTGGCGCTATAGATGGAGATGACACCGATTGTACAGATGAGTACTGTCACGATGATGAGCAGCCAGTCAAAGCTCCTCCACGACCGTCCTGCTAGCACGGCCGGGCCTCCCGCCCAACGCTGTCAGAGGTTGACGAGCGAAACTGCTCCCAATCACGCTCGAAGAAGAGCACGTTGCGAGGCATGGTGCCCGCCTTCTCCTGTCCCTGTGCCAAACGCCGTGCCACCTGCACGCCATATGGCTCGCGAGTCCACATGTGTTCCATGGGCCCCCTAAATTGCCTGTGGCCACAGCGGTGCCGCATGAGCTCGAGCGCAGTCACGAAGACACTTGGCTGAAAGCGCAGCGTGCCGCAGACGATGCACTCGCACCCAGACACCGCTGACATCGCCTACACCTGGCCTCTTGGCGCGATGCGCAACTTGCGTCGCAGGCGTGCCACCCACGAGTCCTCTACCTCGAAAAGCGGAAGAAATGGGATGCTATGTCCCTGTAGACGACTGGCCACGTTTCGGAATGCGAGGCCGGCCATGGTCTTAGCCTCAAGGGACAACGGAAGGCCAGCATTGGTGGCAGCCAGCACCGCCTCGTCTTCGGGAATGACTCCCAGCAGGTCGATGGCCAGGAACTCGATTAACTCAAAAGGCTCCAGCATATCGCCGCGCTTGACTACAGCTGGTTTGATGCGGTTGATGATTAGCCTGCCTGGTCCCCTGCCCATAGATTCGAGCAGCCCGATGACGCGGTCAGCCGCACGTACCGCGGTCACCTCGGGCGTCGTCACAACCACCACTTCATCGGCTCCCGCGACAGCGTTTCGAAAGCCCATCTCGATTCCCGCGGGACAGTCGATGAGAACGAAATCGTTGCTCTTCTTCAGCTCTGCGCAGACTGCGACCATGTCTTGCGGGGAGATGGTGTCCTTGTCATGCGTTTGCGAGGCCGCCAACAAGTGAAGGTTCGCAAATCGCCTATCGGGGATCAAGGCTTGACGAAGGTGGCAGCGGCCCTCGATAACATCAACAAGGTCGTATTGTATGCGGTTCTCCATGCCCAGGGCAATATCCAGGTTGCGTAAGCCGATGTCTGTGTCGATGGCCGTCACCTTTGCCCCAGATTGAGCCAGAGCGGCTGCCAGGTTGGCCGTCACAGTAGTCTTGCCTACGCCTCCTTTGCCCGACGTAAAGGTGATCACTCGGCCCGGCATCGCTGGAACTTCCTCTCCAAATCGAAAGTCATCGATAAAACCAAGGTCTGGTCACGATAGCGCCGTCCACCAGCAAGACCATTGCCGGCCCTTTGCCATCGCTCACAAACTCGGGCCACGGCGGAGCTGTTTGAGTCGCGATGCGCAGCAGGCTTGGGCGCAGCTCCAGCGCACAAATGATGGCGGTCTCGCTGTCCATCGCTCCGGCATGTACTGAGCCGCGGACCCTGCCCCACACCACGATATCACCGCCTGCCACGATTTCCGCGCCCGGGTTGACGTCACCGACGACGACGATGTGTCCAGGCTGCCGTAGCGACTGGCCCGATCGCAGCGTGCGTCGCAAGAGCAGACCTTCGCTCCAGTCTTCCGCACGTAGGCCCGGACTGGGCGACGAA
>DIVN01000158.1:1568-2690 GCA_002435875.1 Anaerolineales bacterium UBA6131 | reverse complement strand
AGACCGGTGAGGGCAAGACGCTCACAGCAACGCTCGCCCTCTACCTCAACGCGCTGCTCGGCTATGGGGTCCACCTGGTCACGCCCAATGACTATCTATCCAAGTTCGGCGTGCAGTGGATGGGACCGGTCTATCATGCGCTCGGGGTGTCGGTCGGCGTGATCCAGTCGGCCGCTCAGAATCCCGAACTGGGATCCTTTGTCTTTGACCCGGCTTACACTGCGGCTGATGACCGCTACCAGTATCTACGGCCCGTGGCGCGTCAGGAGGCCTATCGCGCTGATATCACGTACGGGACGAACAATGAGTTCGGCTTTGACTACCTGCGCGNNTCGATGAGGTCGACAACATCCTGATTGATGAGGCCCGCACTCCACTCATCATCTCCGGGCAAGCTGGCGAATCTACCGACAACTATGTTCGGTTTGCCCGCCAGGTGCCCAAGCTGCGCGCTGAGCAAGACTATACCGTTGACGAAAAGATGCGCATTGTCACCCTTACTGAGGAGGGTGTGGCCAAGATCGAGTCCTTGTTAGGGCTGGATAACCTCTACTCGCCTCAGTATTATGACCTGACGCCATACCTGGAAAACGCACTCAAGGCACAGGTGCTCTTCAAGAGGGACCGTGACTATATCGTCAAGGACGGCCAGGTCATCATCGTGGACGAATTCACAGGACGCCTCATGTACGGCCGGCGTTATTCTGAAGGCCTGCACCAGGCTATCGAGGCAAAAGAAGGCGTGCGCGTCCAGCGCGAGAGCCTGACCCTCGCTACCATCACCTTCCAGAACTACTTCCGCATGTACAGCAAGCTTGCCGGAATGACCGGCACAGCAGCCACCGAAGCCGAGGAATTCCAGTCTATCTACAGTCTGGATGTTACGGTGCTGCCCACCAACGTAGAGCAGATGGCCGGTTCGCCGGGTTCGGAGCTGGTGGCGCGCTCCGAGCGACTGGATGGCGCTGAAGCCGTGCGCTACTATCGTCGCACTGACCCTGCAACGCCGGTCTTTTTCAAGCGCGTCGACTACCCTGATCTGGTGTACAAGACCGAGACAGCCAAGTTCCGTGCCGTAGTGCAGGAAATCGCTGAAAAGCACGCGCTGGGGCGACCGGTCCT
>DIVN01000158.1:0-1559 GCA_002435875.1 Anaerolineales bacterium UBA6131 | reverse complement strand
ACGCCAAGCAGCACGAACGCGAGGCTTTGGTCATTGCACAGGCAGGGCGCACGGGCGCGGTGACTATCGCAACCAACATGGCCGGACGCGGCGTGGATATTCTCTTGGGTGGCTCTCCGGATGGCATGGCTCGCGATCAGCTGCGCCGCCAAGGGGTCGATCTAGCCACGGTTGATACCCAGGTTTGGGAAGATGCCCTGGCCGGCACCAAGGCGGCGGCCGCAGAGGATCGGAAGCGAGTACTAGAACAGGGCGGTTTGCACATCGTCGGCACGGAGCGGCATGAAGCGCGCCGCATCGACAACCAATTGCGCGGCCGCGCAGGTCGTCAGGGCGATCCTGGCTCCTCGCGCTTTTTCGTGTCGCTTGAAGATGATCTCATGCGTCGCTTTGGCGGATCGACGGTGGCCAACCTGATGGATCGGCTTGGCGTTGATGAAGATATTCCGATCGAACATGACCTGATCAGCCGTTCGATCGCCAACGCCCAGGTCAAGGTAGAGGGATACAACTTTGACCTGCGCAAGCATTTGCTGGAATACGACGATGTGGTCAACCAGCAGCGTCGCGTAATCTATGACCAGAGAAACCTGATCCTCTCGTCGAGCAACCTGAAGGACACCATTCTTGGCATGGTGCAGGACGAGCTGAGGGCAGCAATTGCCCAGCACGTTAGCGGTGACCCGCTGGAGTGGGACCTGGTCGGGCTGCTGCAGGCCGTCAGGCGTGTGCTCCCCCTGCCGGTCAAGTTCGAGCCTCCCTGGGGAGACCGGAGTCCGGAGCAGATCGAAGCCCAGCTCGTCGCCGTCGCTGAGTGCCTGTACGATGCCAAGGAGGCGAGTGTGGGGGCCGAGGGCCTTCTAGAACTGCCTCGACTACAGCAGGCGCTGCAAATGGAGAGTCTGGACCAGCGGTATCTGCAGTTTCTGATGGATCAGCGACTGGAGCCGGCGCTTCTCCGTCAGCTCGAGCGCATGCTCATGCTGCGGGCGGTCGATTCGCACTGGGTTCGACACCTTACAGCCCTTGACGAGCTCAGAGAAGGGATCGGACTACGGGCCATTGCGCAGCGGAATCCGCTTATCGAATACAAACGCGAAGCGTTTGACATGTTCGATGAGCTGAAATCGGCCATCGCCCTTGATGTGGCAGGCAAGATCCTGTTCAGCACGCTCAAGCAGCAACCCACAAGCGAGAGTATGCGCGCTTTTCGTCCACTTGCCCAAGCACAGCACTCCCAGAGCAGCGCGCCGGCCAAGGTCAAAGAACGGGTGGGGAGGAACGACCCCTGCCCGTGCGGTAGTGGAAAGAAGTACAAGCACTGCTGCATGCACAAGGATGCAGCGGCGCTAGCGCCCGGAGGCACGGCAACTCGGTCAGGGACGCAGACAAGCCCGCCTCAACATACACGCAAGAAACGCCGCAGATAAGCCAAGTCGACTGCTGGAAAGGACACCCTATGTCCATCACCACGTTCGCACAACTGATGGAAGAAGCCAAGCGCGTAGGTCCTAAATCGGTGGTTGTGGCGGCACCGCATGAGCCGGAGTTGCTCCTGG
>DIVN01000210.1 GCA_002435875.1 Anaerolineales bacterium UBA6131 | reverse complement strand
GCGGCTTCTTCCAGTTCAACCACATTCTGGAGAATGGCCCGTACTCTCCGTATCTCAACTGGTTCATCATCAATGGCTGGCCGCTGCATGCGTATGAGGAGCAGCACAAACCAAACTATGCCGCCTGGTGGGGACTGCGGGCTTTGCCCAAGTTCAACACCGCTACGCCTGAAGTGCGGGAGTATCTTCTTGGTGTTGCTCAGCATTGGGTTGAGCAAGGCGTTGCCGGTTGGCGACTCGATGTGCCCGGGGAGATTGCGGATGACACCTTCTGGCAGGAGTTTCGCCGTCGCGTCAAGGGCGCAAATGCCGAAGCATACATCGTTGGGGAAATCTGGCAGGATGGACGGCACTGGCTGCAGGGCGATCAGTTCGACGCGGTGATGAACTACCTGTTCACAAAGTCATGTGTCTCCTTCTTTATTGGGCGCAATGTGCAGGCAGGCTTGAGCTCAGGAGATGGGTACGCGCCGATTCAGCCGATGGACGCCGAGACGTTCTCTACCGCGATCGACAACCTGCAGGGATTGTATCCCCAACAGGTGACGCAGGCGCAACTGAACCTCCTCGACAGCCATGACACCGCGCGCTTTATTAGTCTGGCCCAGGATGACGAGTCAGCGTTGCGGCTGGCGATGCTATTCATGATGTGCTACCCCGGTGCACCGTGCATCTATTACGGCGACGAAGTGGGGATGAAAGGTGGCAAGGATCCCGATTGCCGCAGGTCTTTCTCGTGGGACCGGCGCACTTGGAACGAGGGGCTGCTGCAGTACACCAAGGATTGTATCGCCTTACGTAGGCGATTTGCAGCCCTGCGGCGCGGCGAGTATCGCGCTCTGTATGCACATGGGTCCGTCTACGCGTTCCTGCGGCGGCTTGGCGCGGAGAGTCTCGTGGTTATTCTCAACGCCGGCGAATTGCCATGGCAACTCGATGTCCCAGTGGACAGCTGCTTCTCCGAAGGGGCGCCGTTGCGCGGAGCATGGGGTGAAGGAACGGCCTCGGTGCAGAACGGGCACTTGCGCGGGCTTACGCTGCACCCTCGCAGCAGTGTGGTTCTCGAAGCGACAGCCCAATAGTCGCGGGGCGAGAGGGTGATTGGGCTGGAGCTGGCGCGCCCGCATTGGCCGGGCGCGCCAGATGTGACAGGGGTCTAGTGGGCCTGCAGTAGCGCGACCAGCGCTGACAAGGCAAGCCCGAGCGCAATCGTTGCGGCAACCAGCCTGATAGCTAGAATTCGGCTCATCTTATCCCTTCCTCTTCTGGTCTAGGCCATCTCATACCGCTCAGAATGCACGCGCGACAGCGGCACACCTACCTTCTGCAAAGCCGCCTCCACCGCACGGATCATGGGCAAGGGACCGCACATGAAGTAGGCTGGGGCCTCGCGATCCGCTGGCAAATGGCGATCCAGAATCTGGGCGGTGATGAAGCCGGACTCGCCGTCCCACCCTTCCGGGGGATTCTCCAGCACATGTACTACCTGTAGGTTGAGCTTGCTCTCGAGCTGCTCAATCTCTTCACGGAAGATGATGTCCTCCCAGCTTGGGTTTCCGTAGAAGAGGGTTAGTGGACGCTTGTCTCCTCGGTCGGCCAGAGTGCGAAGTATGCTCATGATAGGGGTGACGCCAACGCCGCCGGCCAGGAGTACGTAGGCTGGGGACTCCTCAAAATCGGGGCCGAATGTGCCATAAGGCCCGTCCACATAAAGCCTGGCACTCGGTGCGATGTCCTTGACCGTACTGGTAAAGTCGCCCAGTTCCTTGACCGTGAACTCCAGCACGCCCTGGCGCTCTGCGCTGGAAGAGAACGAGAATGGGTGCTGACGAATATCGAACGGAGATCTCTCTACCGCTAACCAGGCGAACTGCCCGGGCTTAAATGTCAGGCCTGAATGCCCGTCAGGCTGCAGCACCAGCGTCCAGGAGTCGCAACGCTCCTGGCGGACTTCTTTGAGCATGTAGGGCTTTTTGAGCATGAGTATTGGTTTAACTATCCTGGCCCAGAGCACCATCGTTGTCCACAGAATGGCCAGCACTATCCACAGCAGACGCTGCGCCGGCATAGCCGTATAATGGTTGACCTGGAAGATGTGCACCAGCGCCAGAGCAAGAGCAACGACTGAGAGGAGTCCATGCGTCATCCGCCAAGGCTCATAGATGAACTTGAGATCCTTGCGCAAGACCGAAGCAGCTACCAATACGAAGGCCACCAGAGCAGACAGGACGCCCGACATCGCACGCCAAGGGGACGTAGCTGGGTTCAGAAGGCGGAGGAAATTCGGGTTTCCCAGAATGAGCACGAGCGGGTGAGCAAGCACAAAACCAAGCGAGACCACCGATGTGGCATGGTGCACAAAGTACATGGTGTCAATGGGGAAAACGCAGCACAGGAAGGGCAGGCGCGCCGTCGGGACAAACTGAAGGCCCATCAGTGAAAGGCCAACAAAGCCCACAGCAACCGCGAACTCACGCCAAAACTCCCGGCCAGCCGGCCGCGGGCCGATCAGAATGATGATTAGCGGCGCAAGAACGAGCAGCATGTAGAACGCAAGCCAGAGGACCGTTCGTGTGCTTCTATTCATCGTACAGGACCCCTTTCAAGTCAGATCGGATGCCAAAGAACCACTGAGCAACGCGTACTGCCATAGACGGGGTGACAAGTGTCTCGCACGATACTTCAGCAGATTTTAGCATGCCTCCAGTCAGGCGTCAACAGTATACAATCTTCTGGACAAGGGTGGTCTCGTATAGTATAATTTGAATGAGACTGATACGATCAGGCGGGCCAAGGGAGGACTCCAGACCATGACCTCGAAGAACTCGCTCATCGCATTGACCGTCGTGTTTGTGCTAGGCATCGCAATGATTGGCTTGCGGCAGCAGTCGGCGCGTGCCTCTGTCTGGGAGTTGAGCAACCAGTGGGCGGAGTCTGCCCACGCTGACCGGGCTTCCGAGTCTTTCGTACATTGGGATGCGGAAGACCCGCCGTCGGTACCGGTGGGTTGCGCCCTCTGCCACAGCTATTACGGCTTTGTGGACTACCTGGGGGCTGACGGTAGCACACCGGGGAAGGTTGACAAAGAGGCCAAGATTGGCTCAGTCGTAGAATGTGGTACATGCCACAACCCTGCCGCACCCTCGTACCGGGCAGTGGAGTTCCCCTCTGGTGCTCGCTTGACTGGGCTTGGCTATGAGGCGCTGTGTATGACGTGTCACCACGGTCGCGAGTCAACGGTGAGCCTGGATTGGCGGACAACAGACAAGCCAGATGACGCCCCGATTGAGAAACAGGGCTTTGTGAATCCGCACTACTATCCCGCTTCTGCAACCCAGGCTGGCGCCGATGCCGGCGGAGGATACCAGTACGCGGGACAGACGTATGTGGGAAGCTTCTTGCATGCTGAGGATATGCGCACCTGCATCAGTTGTCACGGCGCTCACTCGCTGAAAATCGACCCGCAGACCTGCAGCCCATGTCACGCCAACGTGGTCGCAGGAACGGACCTGCGGGATGTGCGCCAGTCGAAAGTAGACTATGACGGCGATGGCGACATGACAGAAGGGATCGCTGCAGAAATCAAAGCCCTTCATGCTGGGCTATATGAGGCAATCCGTGCATACGCCATGGACGTGCTGGGGAAACCGATCGCCTATTCTGCGGATAGCTACCCGTACTTCTTCGTAGACACGAATGATGACGGCCAGGTGCAGGCAGAAGAGGCGCAGAACGCAAATCGCTACGTCCTCTGGTCACCGAGATTGTTGAGAGCCTGTTACAACCATGTCTTTGTGGGCAAAGATCCCGGTGGATTCTCGCACAATCCCAAGTATCAGCTGCAACTACTGTATGACAGTGCACGCGATCTTGGCCAGGTTACAGTGGTGCAGATGGACGGTTGGATCCGCCCGTAGACTGGTATCGATGCGACAATTGAGCCGTGCGAGTTGTGAAGGGCTGAGTGATCTCGGCCCCTTGCGTTTTTCCGCCTTCGAGCAGCGCGAGCAATCGTTTGTGAGCTGCTTCTGCGGACGCGTTGACTTGCCCTGCTGGCCGGCTTGACAGATCTGGTGCCGTGCTTTATTATATAGACGCTAGTCAATATCTCTGCGAAGGAGCGCCAACTATGCCGGTGGACAGTGTAGAGTTCTGCAAGGCTTTGGCGGACGAGACGCGACAGCACATCCTTGAGATGTTGCTGGAAGGTGAGCTGTGTGTGACGGAGATCGTCGGGGCGTTCGATATCTCGCAGCCTACTATCTCGCACCACCTGGACGTGCTCAGCCAGCTTGGCTTGCTTACTAGTCGTAAAGCCGGCCGACAGGTGTACTACGCAACGGACCGTGATCGGGTACTAGATTGTTGTGGGGAATTGCAGAGCAGGTTCGGCTTGGCAACGCAGAATTGGAAGAGCTCAGGCTCTGCCAGATCGTGGAAGTAGGCGCCGCCGCAGGGGCCACTGCTGGGCAGCTGTGCCGCCGGGCTGACTTGGAGTGCGGGGTGCGTCAAGGCGCACACGGCTCCGTGATTGGCTCTCCTGGTTAAGCATTGACGCGGACGTCCAACCTTGGTCTTAAGGCGAAGCAGTCGGGGAAGAGCCTGATTGGGGGGCAGTCCCCATTGAGCGGTCGCGGGCTGTGCTTGGAGTCACGGAAGAGTTGGCTTTGCCAGGGCCCTACGTAGCGCGGAACGCCAGGCCGTGCCCCGCACCAACTTTGAAGAGGCAGAAACACGCGAGAACATGCCTTAGGCGAATCTTAAAAGTACAGGTGGTCAGCTTGACAAGCTGGAGAATGTGTGCTATGCTGTTCGGGCCGTTGGAAATACGGTGGATCTCGTTCGCCGGTGGCGAAAAGATCACACAACCGAGGAAGGCAAGGGCAGGACGCAGAGATTGTAGCAGCGCAGGCCTGATGCCTAAGCCGACGTAAGCAGTGAACGCGTCGGTTTTTTGTCGCCCGATCGGGATTTGACAAATCCATGGGGTTGCCGTATACTTAGGAACTGCAAACGGCGCACCTTAACAACTGAAGAGTGATANNGGATGAACGCTGGCGGCGTGCCTAAAACATGCAAGTCGAACGGACTGGCGCCTAGTAGAGGCTTGCCGGAGGCGGGGAGCGCGAGAAATCGCGTGATCCGTGGATGGTAAGCGGAAGCTAATAGCTGGTCAGTGGCGGACGGGTGAGTAGCACGTGGGTGACCTGCCTCGAAGTGGGGGATAACTATTCGAAAGGATAGCTAATACCGCGTAATGTTCGGCATTCGTTTGCCGAAAGAAAGGAGCAATCCGCTTTGAGAGGGGCCCGCGGCCCATCAGCTAGTTGGTAGGGTAAT
>DIVN01000098.1:237-2540 GCA_002435875.1 Anaerolineales bacterium UBA6131 | reverse complement strand
TCCACCAATGCCGAGGCGCTCCGTCTGCTGCAGGAGCAAGTATCCACTCCCTTTCTCGTTCTGGCTGAGGCTCAGACTGATGGGCGGGGACGGCGCGGTCGTAAATGGGTCAGTCCTGTCGGGCAGAATCTCTATTACAGCTTGGCTCTCAAGGTTGTTGGAGGGGCGCAGCAGTTATCGGGCATGAGTCTGGTCGTGGGGCTGGCGGTCATGCAGACACTGCGTCTTCTTGGCGTTGAACGGACGGGGCTGAAGTGGCCAAACGATGTATATGCCGATGGCCGAAAGATCGCTGGGATCCTCTTGGAGTTGACGGGGGATCCGGCGGATGTGTGCCATGTCGTCATAGGCATAGGCATCAACGTCAACATGCTCACGGCCGATAGTGGAATCGACCAGCCATGGACCTCCGTAAGGGCTCAGGCTGGAAGCATGGTGGATCGGAATGATCTCGTGCTTGCGCTGAGCGACTCGCTGCAGGGCTACTTGAAGCGTCATATGGCGCTCGGATTTCCAGCTTTGCAGGCCGAATGGGAGGCCAGCCATATCTGGCAGGGGTGCAAATGCACCCTCAGCACCGGCGCTCAAGATTTCTCTGGGATTGTACTCGGGGTCGATCAGCAGGGGGCTCTCAGGTTGTCGATCAATGGCTGCGAGCATTCGTTTAGTGGTGGGGAGCTCAGCTTGAGGTTGGATCCATGATTCTTGAGTTGGATTGCGGTAACAGCCTGATCAAGTGGCGTGTATTCGATCCTTCGGTCGATGTCGTATTGATGGAGGGCGTGGCGGTTTCGTTGGTCGAGCTGATCGCCCAGCTTGCGGAGCTGCCTGAGTTGCATGTCTCGCGTGCGAGACTGGTTAGCGTCCGTAGCGATGACGAGACCGCGGACGCTTGTTCGCGTCTGGCCGAAACGTTGGGCGTCGAGGTGCTCCGGGCAATGCCGGCGAGGCAGCTCGGCGGTGTGGTTAATGGCTACCTCGATCACGAGCGCTTGGGCATGGATCGTTGGTTGGCAATCGTGGGCGCCTTCCAGTTAGGCGCGCGCGCGATGCTCGTAATCGATCTTGGAACGGCCGTGACCGTCGATTTGGTCAACTCGGAGGGGGTTCACCTGGGCGGCTACATTTGCCCGGGTATGTCATTGCTTCGGCATCAGTTGCATGCTCATACGCGGCGTATTCGGTATGACGTTGAGTCTGCTCGGGCGCTTCGGGATGAGGCCCGGCCGGGTCGCTCGACAGCCGAGGCGGTTGAGCGGGGCTGCTTGCTGATGTTGCGCAGTTTTGTCGAGTCGCAGATCCTGCAGGCCGGCGATTATCTGGGGAGTGACTTCGTGGTATATGCCACCGGCGGCGATGTCGCTCTGATTGCAGGCATTGAGGGCATACGCTGCGTGCCTGATCTCGTGTTCCGCGGCTTGGCCATCGCCTGCCCCTAGCCCATAGACAAGGTCGAAGCTTGCATGCGTTGGTTTTTTCTCCTGCTGATGCTGTTGAATGTCTTTTTCTTTCTACAACACCAGTACCAAGCGCCTCTGAGGATAAAGGAGGTGGCGCCACTCGACGCCTATAACAGGCCCCAGCAGAACATTACCCTGCTCAGCGAGTCGCCTTCTCCAAAGCGCCGTGAGCAGGTGGCGGTGCCTGGCGAATCCGATAGCGCGTGTCTGTTCTTGGGTGGGTTCGATGATGAGCAGCTGGCCAATTCATTGGAGCAACGGCTGTTGAGCCTGGACGTGCAATCCAGTGTCCAGTTCGTGGATATGGCTGGCGGGGTGGACTATTGGGTGTATCTGCCGCCACTGGCTTCCAGATCGGCCTCTCTGCGTCAGTTGCGAGAGCTGCAGAGCAGGAATATAGACAGTTACATCATCACGGTCGGTGACTTGGCCAACGGTATTTCACTCGGAATCTTTTCGCGCAAGGATTCGGCGGAGGGGGTCGTGGCTCGTCTACGGGAGGTGGATTATGCTGCTCTGGTCCGTGAGCTGCCTCGGGTGCATCGCAAGTATTGGGTCCGTATTTCCGCTGCCAGCCGTCATCTCGTCGACGACACGATCCTGGAAGGGCTGATGAAGGATATGCCGGCGCTACAGCATCGGCAGATGTCCTGCACAAGCGTTGCAACTTCGGAATAGTTTGAATAGAATGGCGCCCGCTTCGCAGCTAGGGGCTGTTGTTCCGCTGTCGTAGCCGCTGTCATGGAAGCTAACCTCAAGATTTATATGAGAAAATGCTTGACAGCAGGGTGGCAAGTGATGAAAATGCCGCCTCACTTTGGAGGGGTTCCCGAGCGGCCAAAG
>DIVN01000098.1:0-157 GCA_002435875.1 Anaerolineales bacterium UBA6131 | reverse complement strand
AGGTCAGCGGTTCAAATCCGCTCATGAGCTCCAAACCACAAAGGCAGATATGTAAATATCTGCCTTTGTTTTAATGGTGGCGTGACTAGCTCAATTCAACGATGGGAGACGGTCTCGATGGCTAAAGAAAAGTTCGAACGTAACAAACCGCACGTCA
>DIVN01000022.1:2513-2716 GCA_002435875.1 Anaerolineales bacterium UBA6131 | reverse complement strand
AGACGCTGGACTTGCGCCCGCGCGGCTGCCAGCTCATCACCATGGCCCGCACCATCGGTTGGGCTTTTGCCCTGACCGAAGAGACGATCGCTTCCTGCGGGTTTTCCTGGGCGATTGGCCTCGGCGAAGAACCGCCGGAGGAGACGGCCGGCGGCGTGGTCGGCACCTGGTTCGCCACGCTGGAAGATGCCAAAAAGTGGCGG
>DIVN01000022.1:0-2507 GCA_002435875.1 Anaerolineales bacterium UBA6131 | reverse complement strand
GAGCCGGAGGTGATCTGGATCTATGGCAATCCGGGGCAGATGATTCTGCTCATCAACGGCATCCAGCATTTCAACTATCAGCGGCTCGAGTTCTCGGCCACCGGGGAATCGTCCTGTATGGACGGACCGCACCAGTGTTACGTCCACGGCAGGCCTTCGGTTTCCCTGCCCTGCTATGCCGAGCGCTGGGTGGGGGGAGCGCAGGACCACGAGATGTCCATGACCCTGCCGGTCAGCTGGCTGGCGCAGACAGTGGCTGGCCTCCAAGCCCTGCACAAGACCGGCTATCGCTATCCGATTCCCAGCAACGCCAGCGAGACGGAAACCGGCACGGCCATGGCCAAGATGTATGGGCCGGGAAAACTGGAGGAGCGCATCGACACCGGCAAGTCTTTCTGGGACTGAGAACCACCGGCAGGCGGATAACACCCAGGCCACTATGGCGTACTGCTCGAGTCGGACGGAGAATTTGGCTATGACCAAACATGCAACGGCCGGATCACCCTCAGAGTCTGTGAAACAATCGCCTNNTGACAATCCCATTGTCATGCTGAGCGCAGCGAAGCATCTCGCTCTTGCCTAGCAGAGACCCTTCGCTTCGCTCAGAGTCTGTGAAACAATCGCCTCCCGGGCTTGCGTTTTCGTCCGGACGGGAGGATAATGGGCAAAACCAAGTCGGAGGCACCAATGACCAAGGACACCCTGTTTGAGCTGCCGGAACCACAAGCACCCAAGCCAGAGGGGCTGACCAGCCCGCAACAGGCTCGTGTGCTGCGACCGGTGCGCAACCAGGTCGAATGGGTGGAGCGTGACCTGGACGCATCGCTGCCAGACGACCACCCGGCCCGCGCCATCTGGGCGTTCTTGGAAGGTCTGAATCTGTCACAGTTCTACGCGTCGATCAAGTCGGTACTGGGTCATGCGGGCCACCCGACCACGGATCCTCAGGTGTTGCTGGCGCTGTGGCTGTACGCCACCAGCGAAGGTGTCGGCAGCGCCCGGCAGATCGACCGACTGTGCAAAGAACATGACGCCTACCGCTGGCTGCGCGGCGGTGTGCCGATCAACTACCACACCTTGTCGGACTTCCGGGTCGCTCACCAGGAGGCACTGGACAATCTGCTGACGGAGATCCTGGCCTCGATGATGCATGCCGGCCTGGTGAAGCTGCACCATGTTGCTCAGGATGGGATGCGGGTGCGGGCCAGCGCGGGGTCGAGTTCCTTTCGGCGTGAGTCCAGCCTGCAGCGTTGTCTGGCGGAGGCCGAGCAGCGGGTGGCAGCCTTGGCCGCCGAACGGGAGCGGCCAGATCCAGGCTGCAGTAAACGACAGGAAGCGGCGCGCGAGCGGGCGGCGCGGGAACGCCAAAAGCGGGTAGAGGCGGCACTGCGCCGCATGCCCAAGGTTCAGGCAGAGAAGGAGCGCCGCAAGAGGACCCGGTCCAAGGCTGAGCGCGACAAGGTGTCCGAGGCGCGGGTCTCGACCACCGACCCAGTGGCTCGGGTGATGAAGATGCCCGACGGTGGCTTTCGGCCAGCCTATAACCTGCAGATGGCTACAGACGAGGACAGCCAGGTCATCGTCGCGGTAGCGGTGGATACCACGGGCAGCGATGCGGGTCAGGCACCTGCCGGCCTGGAGCAGATTGAGCGACGGACTGGTCGCCTGCCAGCGGGCTACCTGATCGATGGCAACTATGCCAAGCGGGACGACATCACCGCTTTGGAGCGTCGGGGCGTGACGGTCTATGCCCCAACCAAGTCGCCCAGGACCACGACCAGCGGACGGACAAAAGCCGAGCCGCGCCCAGATGATACACCACAGGTGGCAGCCTGGCGAGCACGGATGGAGACAGAGGAGGCGAAGGAGATCTACAAAGGGCGCGCGGCCACGGCCGAATGTGTGAATGCCCACGCTCGGCGCCACGGCCTGACGCAGTTGTTGGTGCGAGGCGCGGATAGAGTGCTGAGCGTGCTTCTTTTGGCGGCCATTACCCATAACCTCCTGCGTTGGAAGGCGCTCAACGCGGCAGCAAATGCCCAGATGCAGGTGATCTGAGCGGAGGTGGTGGCCGCGGAGGCCGGGGAGTGCCTCGAACGCTCGTCCCTGGCCACCTGCGATACAACTAGTCATCGAAAACGCAGCTAGCATAGCGATAGGTGCCCACCTCTCTCAGCAAACAGCCGAAAGATTCTCAGGCTCTCAGGGTGACAGGGTGGGGGCGGAGGTGGCCATGCAACACGACTTGGGTGGCGCTGGGTTCTGCTGCCGCGCTGATGGAACAATGTGCTCGGCCCTGTCTTCCGTGATATACTGAGGTGCGTCACGCGATCCTGACTCTAGGAGAAATTCCGGCCACCATGGGCGCCGATCAAACCAAACGGAAACCCAACCGGCTCTTGTCCTGGGCCATCAATCTGTTCGCCCTGCTGCTCTTGGGTCTGATCCTCTATTTGGGCGGGGTCGAAGCCTGGGAGCAGATCCTGCGCGGCGACTGGCGCTACCTG
>DIVN01000044.1 GCA_002435875.1 Anaerolineales bacterium UBA6131 | reverse complement strand
AGCGGTGGCCTTTATGGGTGTTCTCAGCGCCCTGCTTTCGCTGTTGCTGGAAAGGCAACGGGAACTGGGCATCATGCGCGCGGTGGGCCTCACCGTAAGGCAGCTCTGGCGCCTGGTTTTGCTTGAAACAGGCCTGATGGGTATCGTGGCCGGGCTGCTCGCAATGCCCACGGGTCTCACCCTTTCTCTTATGTTGATCTACATTATCAATCGCAGGTCCTTCGGCTGGACACTCCAGATGCAGGTGGACGCGGCCCCCTTCATACAGGCATTGGCAGTGGCCGTGATTGCCGCCCTTCTGGCGGGGATCTACCCTGCGGTCAAAATGAGCAAAATGCTTACAGCCGAAGCCTTGCGATATGAGTGAGGCGACGCGATGAGATGGTGGTACAGAGTAGCTATCGTCGCCGGGGTCGTCGCGCTGCTCGTTGGGAGTGTGTGGCTCCTGCAACAGCATGAAGAGCCTCAAGTTCAGTCTCGCCTTTTCGCCCCTGCTGGACAGGCCGGTGGCTTCCTCCGTGTGTATGGACCTGTGCCGATAGAATTTCCCTCGGCGCATGGCCCTCACCCAGATTATCAGACCGAATGGTGGTACTACACGGGCAATCTGCAGACTGCCGATGGCCGCCGCTTTGGCTATCAACTGACTTTCTTCCGCCGAGCACTTGTCCCGCCCTCCCTGCGCACAGAGCGCCTATCAGCGTGGGCGGCTGATCAAGTCTACATGGCGCATCTGGCACTGACTGACATAGCGGGCAAGCGCCATGTGGCGTATGAACGGTTCGCACGCGGGGCCGCAGGGCTGGCAGGAGCGCAGGCGGTGCCGTACCGCGTATGGCTGGAGAATTGGTCGGCGGAGGAATTGGACTCGGGAATCGTGCGGCTGCGGGCTGGGCAGGATGGGATCGCGCTGGATTTGCTTCTGACCGATCGAAAGGGCCCCACACTCCAGGGCGACGGGGGCTACAGTCCCAAAGGGCCAGACCCTGGCAACGCCTCTTACTACTATAGTATCACGCGGCTGGAGACTTCCGGCAGTGTGCGTCTGGGCGATACCGTGTATGCGGTCAGCGGTCATAGCTGGATGGATCATGAGTGGAGTACCAGCGCGCTGGCTGCTGATCAGGTGGGTTGGGACTGGTTCTCTATTCAGTTGGACGATGGCAGCGATCTAATGGTGTTCCAACTCCGGAAAGCGGACAGCAGCATTGATCCCTTCTCAAGTGGCACCTTCATTGACTCCGAGGGCAGCGCCACCGCTTTGAAACGGGATCAGTTTGAGATACGCGTCGACGGCACATGGCGCAGTTCGCGCTCGGGCGCCACATATCCAGCGCGGTGGACAGTCTCTGTGCCCTCCGAAGGCCTCACCCTGAGCATTGAACCTTATCTGGACGCTCAAGAATTGATTCTCTCCTTCACCTATTGGGAAGGCGCAGTGCAGGTGACGGGGCGGCGAGCGGGTTTGAGCGTTGCAGGACGTGGCTATGTTGAAATGACCGGCTATGCCCAATCCTTGCAGGGTGAATTCTGAAGTCATCGCGAATGCGGTGTTCCTTAGCATCGTTGCCATTGCAGAATCTCCAGCGCGATTCGACAAAGCGATTTGGACTCGACATAGTATTCAAGACAATGAATATACCTTCGGTGTGGCGCAATGTCTGTGAATGGCTATCGTGAGCTTGCGTGACTTCATAAGATCCTCTCTCACCCGGTGCGGCTACACATCCTGGAGATTCTTACCGGCTGTGGTTGTGCTGCTCAATAAGTACATCCGTTCTGAATTGTCGCTGCTGTATGACGGCGATTGGTATCAACTGCTCAAGTTATCGGGGTATCTGCTTGGCAAGCATTGCACATGAGGGTGGCGGTCTTGTCGGGGAGGGCTGGCGTGGTCAAGAAGGCGGCGGGAACCCTTGACATTGGATAGCGTGAAGCGAGCCGCCGGTTAGTGTGGCATATCCAACGACTGATTCGCTTGGGCGATGTCGGCTATCAGGCAGCCTCACGGCGATAGTCGTGAGGCAGGCCGCCGAGGACAGGGTAAGACACGATTCGACCCGCCTAAGAGCGCACACCCGTTATGACTAGAAGAGACGAATCGGTAGAGAGACCGATTGAGTGCTCCACTGCAATGTTCCCTTCACAAGCCATTTGGATACATCAACGCATCAGTTCCGCGTCAGCGGTTCTATCCGGATGTTGTGTGTGAGCTGGACTAATTCGGGATCACCAGTTACCAGAGTAGCCCCTAATTGCGCTGCTGTGGCTACCGCAAATGCATCGGCGTACGAAATAGAGTGATGCATCTTGAGTTCCGCCGCCGAGAACACCATCTTGTCGGTGACCGAGACAATTGAGATGGCGAGGCGCTGGATCGACGTCAAGGTGGACACTGCCTCGCTCTCGCCTCTCACTTTGCCGATGCGATAATAGACCTCACCAAGGTTGACTATGCAAAGCGCGATCTCTGTTTCGCCCCTCTCCGCACTCTCCAGTAGATGTTTGACCCGCGAGGCCGCTGGTTCCTCGCCCTGTAGCAAGGCGAGTATTGCCCATGCGTCAAATACGAACTGTGGTTTCATCCCGAATCTCCTCTCGGTGCTCCGTCTCAAGGTCAGCAAGGAAGTTGGCATCTCTGTACTTGCCAAACAGTGCAGCGACAGGAGACGTAACCTCTGGCTCTACGATAATGCGCGGGCCATCGAGTCGGATTCGGAGACGAGTGCCAGCCTCAAGCCTGAGAGCTTGCCTGAGGGGTTTGGGTATGATCATCTGTCCTTTCGAAGAGAGTCTTACAAGCATACTAAGTCACCTCCATTCGTCTTACGTGACTGCTTCAATTGTAAGGCGATTGCCTGGGTTTGTCAAATTGATCTTCGAGGCGATGACCAGAGGCAGACAGTTGATTCGGCAATCTCAATGCGATTCCAAGGGCAAGTGAAAGTGACGGGTTCTATACCAGAATTGCGAGCCGCAGAGTTGACCCCCCGTCGCTTCCGCCTCTCGCAACAAAACGATCTAGAACTGCACGAACTACACAGAACCGCGAGTTTGCTCGCGGTTCTTGTATTTTCTGTCAGTGCGGTACCAGCAAGACGCCTTTGTCGCTTGGCGCTAGGAATGCTAGAATAATGTGGCAGCTGCAATCTCTGCCCAAATCATTGGCGGGTAGCGTAAGATGGAACAAAGCGTCAAGGACACGATTCTCGTCGTAGAAGACGAACCGACGCTCCTGGA
>DIVN01000118.1 GCA_002435875.1 Anaerolineales bacterium UBA6131 | reverse complement strand
CGCCTGCGGGCACCCGTATAGAGATGTAACCCAAGTTGGGCACCACCCCAACGGAGGAGGGTTGTCTGTCAACGGTTGCCTGCCATCCTGGAAAGTAATAGGTCTGGAAAGCCAGCAAGGCCTCGGCCGACGGCACTTGGACGCTCCACTTCTGGTGGATTGCGTCTGCGTCAAGACGAACCGCTGAAGCGAGCTGCCCTTCTAGGGAGATAGGCATTGCTGGTGTGCTTGTCCGTAACAAGGCTTCTGATGTATATGGTCTGGGGTCGATCCAATGGGGAAGGTAGTCGGTGCGAATGGTTGTCCCGACATTGGCCGTGAAGTACTCGTAGAGCATAAGCCTGTCGGTGGTGATGTCGGCCTCTCGAATCATCAGGCGTTCTGGGTGCAGCTTCGCCAGCGCGGCTAGTAGCACCAGGACGGCAAGGATGATTCCCGCGACGGTGGAGCAAGGGGGCGATCTTTGCGGCAGTCTTCCGCAGCTCGCATGATCGGGCAGAGTGCCTGGAGGGAGCACGCTTATCGCGACAAGGTTAACCAGGAGCATGCTGCTGGCAAGACCCTGTATTGAGAGAAAGCGCCACGGAAATTGTACCATTGGCAGCAAAGGAAGGTGGTCCCAAAGAGGGCGTGAGAGCGGTGTGACCATGAAGGTAGACAGCGCCAGCAACACAAGGAAATAGGCGCTCTGTGCAGCGATGTGGCGTGTCTTAATCCAGCGTATCAAGAGCATGAGACAAGATGCGACGGTCAACGCGGCTTGGATCAGCCCCATGCGAAAAGGCTGTTGAGTTGCCGAGATTGAGTAATCAAATGCCAGATTGGGTTGAACCAGATCCAGTGCGCGAAAATGCTGCGAGTAGTGGAAGTAGCCGGTAGTCATGTCTCGCAGGTAGACATAGCCCCGTTCAGCAATTGCAGGCAGCCAGAATCCGGCGCTGAGCAGCACGCCAGCGATCAGGGCCAGCAGATTGGCGCGAATGTGCCGACCCGCCGGCCTTATCTCAGCGGCCAGCCATAGGATGTAGAGAGCCACAAAGGGGCTAAAGATGACCGCCGATATGTTGTGGGTGAGAATCAAGCCGGCATAGGCGGCGGCGGCGTACGTGACGTTAAGCATACTGGGATGCTGAGCGACGCGATGCAGCCGCCACAGAATTAGCGGGAAGAAAACGAAGGCGAAGAATTCTGAGAGAGAGTCACCACGCACATAGACGTTGACCATGTGGAAAGGCACGCACGAATAGGCCAGAGCTACCAAGAGATTGCCTTGGCGTTGGTCAGGGTGCAACTGGCGGCTCAGGCCATACGCAGCCACTGCGGCCAGGACGAATCCAAGTGCTTGCGTGTATTGTATGGCGCTGAGATAGCCGAGCCCGCACAGCTTGAGAATCGCCGCAGCATAGTAGGGCAGGGAGCCATAGAAGCTGAAGAAAGGAAAACCCAGGCCATAGGCGGCCTGGGGCATCCAGCGAGCGGGAAAGCTCCCAGCTCGCAAGACTTCAGCCAGCTGGTGGACACGGACGATCAGGAATGGACTGTCTCCTCCAGCCCTGGTGTTGACCAAACCACCGCCGACAAAGAGCGGGAGTGCTGGCAGTAGCGCCAAGAGGACAACAGGTGCCCACTCGCGCAAGCTTGAACGCACCGATTTTGGCTCCTCAGGGGCGATATCCCAAGCTGTCATAAGGATTTGCGCAGGTATTGCACTCCTATTACCAAGAGAAGGGCCAGCGCGGCGACGATGATTCCGCTTGTGCTCTGGATGGTCTTGCCAACTCTCTCGATAGCGGGCATGGGAGTCGGTGTCGCCGTTGGTGTAGCGGTGGGGGTAGCGGTGACTGTGGCGGTGGGCGTTGGGACGAATCGCTCTGCGAAAGCTACCTCAACCGTATCGCCAAGTTCCAGGCTGATGGTTAGTTCGTCTGGGCTCGATGAGGCATATCCCAGCGCGTTGTAGCGCAGCAAGCGGTATTCGCCTGCAGGAAGCCCCTGGTAACAGTACATCTCACTTTGGCCGTCTGATGCATACCTCTCAAGCTCAGTACCTGAGCTATCGAACAGTGAGACGATGGCACCTGCTACAGGACTCTCACCCTCGTCACGTTGCCCACTGCCGTTGGTGTCATTGAAGACGCGGAAGCATATGTGACCAAGTGCTGGGGTCGCTGTAGGGGTGGGTGTGGGCGAGGCCGTGGATGTAGGTATTGCAGTTGGCAGTGGCGTGATGGTTGGCGTTCTGGTAGGACGCGGGGTCGGGCGCTGAACTGTGAGACAGACGTCGTCCCAATAAGAATCGTTGAATTCGACACGGTACTCTGGTTGACCCCGCAGAAAGACGGTTACCGTGTTCGCCGTGGCTTTGGCCTTGATCGAGAGCTGCATCCATGTGTTGTATTCCATGCGGGGCTCTGACCAAATCACATTGGATGAGGCCCAATCCGTACCACCTGCTGGGTCAATGCCGATGTACACGCGATAGTTGCCGGGTTCAACAATTGTCGTCGGATCGTGGTATTCACTCGACCAAACCTGTACCCAAGCAGAGAGGTCGACAATGCTGTCGACAGGGACCTTGACCTGCTGGAGTATGCCAGCGTTGTGTGTCGAGAAGGTGTTGAAGAGCTTTTGCGCAAAGTTACCCGAATGGATTCTGCGTGTGCCGTGCCGCGAAGCGTCCTCGGGCTTGTACTCCGGTCGTCGGTTGTATCCATCTACCTGGCCCGGGCCGTCCTGCCACCAGGGAAACCAGCCATTGGCTACGGAAACCTCACCAGCACCACGGTCACTGAAGCCTTCTTCGAAGCCGGGGTTGAGCAGGACGTTCCCTGGACAGCCACCCTGTGCAGCGGACATGGCTACATTCGATGCCAAGAAGATTGTCGCTAGGAACAAACAAAGGACCGCACGAACTGTCGGCGACACAGACATGAGCAGGCTAACCTCCTCGGGTTTGGACATGCAAAGCTGGGCCATTATACTTTTTGGCAACATGTCCGACAAATCATCCGAGTGCTATGTGCGGGCGCGCCAGAACGTCCTTCTAGGCTGCATCCTCCTTGGGGCTTTTGCTCTGCGCATCTACCATCTCGGCCAGCAGCCGTTGAGCTGGGATGAGGGGTGGAGCATTGGGCTGAGCCGCCTCCCGTGGTCGGAGATAGATCGTATCACGGCCCTGGACGTCCATCCACCACTCTACTATTATGTCCTCAAGTGCTGGCTAGCTGTCGGGCGACAGGAGGGATGGGTTCGTCTTCTCTCTGTTGCGGCAAGCATCTTTTCTGTTGCGCTTGCCTTCGTTACTGCGCGTACGTGGAGCAGGTCCTCGAGGGTCACGCAGGATCCCACGGCAGTAGGGCTTCTGGCAGCTACGCTGGTGGCGGGATCGCCTTTCTTGATCTACTATGCACAGGTGGCCCGCATGTTTTCCTTGTGTGTTATGTGCGGTCTCCTGGCCACCTATTGTCTGCTGAGATTGCTCGAGACTGACTATTGGTTGCTCTATCTGGGGTTTGTGCTTGGCGCTGTGGCCGCGGCATACTCGTTCTACTACAGTGCCTTGGCAATTGCCGCTGCCCTCATCTACGTCGCTGCGCAACGGCCTCGCCTGTGGCGTAGAGTGCTGATTGCCGTGATGGTCTGCGCTCTGCTGTATCTCCCGTGGTTGTCCTACGCGGTGCCTCCGATGTTGTCGCGGGTTGGCACGCGCACCGGTTTCTCCTTTAGCGTCGCTGACGTGGCACAATTCCTGAAAGATGGCATCTTTGGCTTGGCCTTTGCCTATGGGGCCGGCTGGTACGCGGTGTATGCAACTCTGCTCGTGCTGCTGCTTGGTTTGCTGGCGAGTGGTGTGACACGTCGTGCGCTGCGACTCATAAGCATGCCCGCCATGGCGATAGTGCTTACACTGTTGGCCGTCTCGGTCGGTGCCAAGGCCCACATGTTCGCAGCACGCTATCTGATCATGGCGAGTCCGTTCTTATCTCTCTGGTTGGCTTGGTCGGTGGCTGCCTGTTGGCGGCGCCGGTGGTGGCTGGGGTTTGTCGTGAGCGCACTGCTCGTCGCATCGGCATCGCCTACACTTGGTGACTATGTGTATCAGAAGGCCTATGAGGTCTCCGAGCCTTTCGATCCACAGGCCGACTATCGCTTTCTCGAGAACAAGCTGTGGCCCGAGGATCTGCTATTCTACAATGTTCTCAGCCTGGCGGGACACTATGAGCGCTTCCGGAGGGCGGGGGATCCTGCGTGGTCCTATGTGCTGCGCTGGGACCCAGTGGTTGAGCCACTTGCCACAGCGCAGGAGCGCATCATGGCCGGTGCGCGAGAGCATCGCCGTCTCTGGTTCGTCTTGTACAAGGGGACCTACGGAGCGAATCAGGAGCTCAAAGAGTGGCTTGACATGCAACTGTATCCATCTTGGGGTGCGTGGCGCGATGATACACTCTACCTGCAGTACTTGCCGGCGAGCACGGCAATGGCGCACACCTATCCACGAGTTGCGTTTGGTGGTTCAATCACGCTGCAGCAGGTGGCGTACAACACGGCGAGCGATGGTCCCATCACGGTGCAGTTAGTGTGGTCAACTGAATCCGAGATGTCAGCAAGTTACAAAGTGTTTGTACACCTGTACGCGGCCGACGGCTCGCTTGTCGCCCAGCACGACTCGGTTCCGGTCAATGAGCTGCGACCGACATCGAGCTGGAAGCCACGTGAGCGCATCGCTGACAACCATGGCTTGTGGATACCGCCAGATGCTGTGGGGCCGCTCAGGCTTGTTGTTGGGCTCTACGATTCAGTATCCGGTGTCCGTGTGACCCTACCTGATGGCTCGGACTGTGCGGAGCTGGGGCTTGTGCGAGTTACTTAGAGGGCAGGTTAAGCGGGACCGCGTCTCCGATGGGCTCACCAGCTTTGTTGAGCACCCGCAGTCTGGTCATCGTCTGCAGGTCGTACAGTCCAACGATGGCAGAGTCGCTGTCAGAGGGCGACACATCGGCACTAAGCCAGTGCTCATCCAGGATAATGTCTCCGGGCCTCCACCAATTCGTCGGATAGAGCCTTCGGGCAGGATAGGAGTCGCTCTGCGCAATTACTTGCGTGCCGCGCTGCCATTGGACAAAGACGGTATAGGGAGCCTGGATATCTGCCGTCGCTTGCCAGTACAAGCGCACGCGCAGGCCGTTTGCCTCCTGGTGCAAGATACTACCAAGCAAGTGGATTCCTTGCTCAAAAGGCACCATCAGATTGCCGGGGATGTCCCGTGGAGGAGTCGCTTCATAGGTCAAACAGATTTGTTTGGCCGAGCTCTCTAGATCTCCCCGTTCTAGAGGCCCCTCGCTCGCGAAAATCAGAGTGTTACGGGGGAGCAGATGCAGCCACTGGCTATACTCAGCATACGGCCAGACGACGAGCTGCGCTTCACGAGCAGTCGGCAGAGCGGAAGCCGCGGGATCCAGCAGTTGCAGCTGGTCATCCTCTGTCAGCAGGAACCGCAGACTGACCCAGTTCTCCCAGAGCCGCGGATCGAGATAGACTATGCGATCCTGCTGCTCTGAAGGCAAGGCTACCGTACTCTGGTTTCCCTGCGACCACCCAGAGGCCAGAAAGCGGTTGATCCTGGTAGCAGCCTCAGCTGCTCCCGCCTCGAAGTTGAAATACGCAGCCTCACTCTGTACGTGACGTGCGTAATCTCGGATGGTGAAGCTTGTGCTCAAGGTAAGGAGCGCTGCCAGAAAAGCAAGCGCAAGCGGAGTCTTTGTGCGACGAAGCAGAACCTGTCGGGTATACTCGAAACCGATCGCGGGCAGGATGAAGACTACCGGGAGTATGCCTACTGCACGCAGGAAGTGAGGGGCACCATCCGTCAGCACGACTGGCAGGAGCATGACCCCACTGTACAGAACGGGCAAAGCATAGCTCTGGTGCACCCAGAAATGTCGTAAGGCGATCGCAAGGCCGAGCAGGAAGAATGAGCCCATGATGGGATCAAAGACTGGGCGCAGAGGAGGATTGTGTCGCGGGATAAAGTCACCACGCCAGTTGAACATGCCCAGCGTCTGCAACGCCTGTCGCAAGAACGTGCCGGACAGATTGCCTTGATTGATCGAGGGGTTCAGAATGGAGACTTGCTGCGTACGGGCCAGAATGATGCCCAGGTGAGTGACTGCATAGATGAGGAGAGGGGTCATGACCACCAGGGCGGTTGCAGCGAGAATAACCAAGCTCCTCCATGGGATGTGTCGATGCCGGTGCTGCCAGTAGGGTAGGAGCAGGACAAGAGCAAGGGGCAAGAATCTCGCCGCGAGATACGTGTACATGCAGAGACCCAGAAGAAACCCAGCCCCCGCAAAATCGCGCTTGCTGTCTGTGCGCAAGCCTCGCATGAACAACCACAAGCCTAGAGCAGCCATCGTGGGAAGGCTTACGGCTCGAAAGCCAATCCGGCTCAGGTTGATGTGCCAAAGTGTAGTGGCGGCAATGAAAGAGGTGGTCATTGCTACCCTCTGTCCCCAGAGCTCCTTTGCCATCAGGTATGTGGCAGGAATGGTCAAAATACCCAGTAGAGCAGCCACCAGTCGGACTGCATAGGGGTTGCGACCCAACACTGATACTGAGATGGCGATGAGGTAGATGAAGAAGGGCTCGCGGCCGTTGTTGGCCTCGAAGAATATGGGATATTGCCCTTGCAGAACGCTCAGAGCATCCAATCCGTTGTAGGCTTCATCACGGTACAGCCCCGGTGGGAAGCGGTCAAGACAGCACAGGCGCAAGACGGCCGCCAGCAAGGTGACCGTGAGCAATGCGCACCACTCGGTATGCGCCAAGCGTTTCAGTCGCCGCAACATGTCCTGGTGTTCCTCGTGATGGCCCAACTGGTCTGTCAGATGTGTGCGAGAGACAAGGCCTGAATTGGGCCTAGCTGTACAGGGCTGGCGCAGCCAGACTGGAGGTCGTTTTGACCGACCGACTGTGCCCGACGTTGTATGGGGTAGCTTGCGATGCGGCCATACTACTCGACACGAGTAGCCCTGTCAAGGGCAGATCGGGTGGAGTCTAGGGAGGGCAATGGAGCCCAGACGCCCTGACTAGGTCTGTACGATGGCGAACCGATCTGTCAAAGCCAGCAGGTCGAATGATACTGCTAACCCAAGGAAACAATTGACCTGTCTGGCAATGCCGCTAGAATGGACTGGTGTTGGATACGCACGACAAGCTTATTTGGCCCTGCGGTCTGCGTTGCGATCGGACACGCGGTAACAACAAGGAGTGATTGTGGACCACGTCAGAGGCCTGAAGTGTGTGCTGTGTGGCCGTCTGTGGGATGCGGATCATGTCCTATACACCTGTCCGAGTTGTGGGGTGCAAGGCATTCTGGATGTCGTGTACGATTATGACCTAATTCACCGACGTCTAACTCGCGAAGGACTGTCCCAAGACCCCGAGCGGTCCATTTGGCGTTACCGTCCGTTGCTGCCCGTCGCTCGCCGTACGCCGGCGCCATCTCTGCAGGTCGGCTGGACGCCTCTCTATCATGCCAAGAGGCTGGGTGATAGCTTGCGGATGAGGAACCTGTACATCAAGGATGACGGCCGGAATCCGACTGCGTCTTTCAAGGACAGAGCAAGCGCGATCGGGGTGATGAAGGCGCAAGAACACGACTTCCACACCATCACGTGCGCCTCTACAGGAAATGCCGCGTCCTCTCTAGCTGGTTTTGCCGCAAGCCTGGGTCTTCCGGCAGTGATCTTTGTCCCCAAGCGCGCTCCTTTGGCGAAGGTAGCTCAACTGCTTGTTTTCGGTGCACGGGTGATGATGGTCCGTGGCAACTATGACCAGGCCTTTGACCTATGCTTGGCTGTAGCAGAGAAGCACGGGTGGTACAGCCGCAGCACGGCCATCAATCCGTATCTGTCCGAGGGCAAAAAGACCGCCTCACTCGAGATATGTGAGCAGTTGGGATGGCAAGCTCCGGACAAGATCTTCGTCTCTGTCGGTGATGGGTGCATCATTGGAGGCCTTTGGAAGGGCCTGAAAGACCTGCAAGCTCTTGGCTGGATAGATCGTTTTCCGCAACTGGTCGGAGTGCAAGCCGAAGGGGCAGCCCCGCTGGTGAAGGCATGGGAGAGCGGTAGCGAAACGATCGTTCCAATGGTGCCTGAGACCGTCGCTGACAGCATCTCTGTCGGGATCCCGCGCGATGGAATCAAAGCGCTGCGCGCCGTCCGTGAGTCCAAGGGGAGATTGATTGCCGTTAGTGACGAAGCCATACTGGATGCCATGCGCATTCTAGGCAGACAGGCAGCAGTGTTTGCCGAGCCGGCCGGCGCTACCGCTTTTGCTGGCCTGTTGAAGATGCTCAAAGAAGAACGGATTCACCCTGATGAGCAGGTAGTTGTGCTGGTGACTGGCAATGGACTGAAGGATGCCGATAGCGCAATCATAGCTGGGGGACAACCACAATTGATCGAGCCTACTCTCGAAGCAGTCGACGACATTGTCTCTCATTGGTGAAGGAGAGCGAAGGAGGATGACGGTGACGAAGACGAACAGGCTAGTCACGGGGCCGACTTTTGAAGAGATGCTCCATCCGGCCAAGATAGACCCGGTCATACGACGGCGGGCATTGGAGATGCTCAGCCAAGACCCCCTCGACCCAATAAATCTATACAACATTACCTGGCGGGCGCCGGACGGCGCGGCCTACGCTTATGTCCTACCTGAGGCGCTGACGGGGGTGGAAGCACCGATCGTTGTGCTGTACTCTAAGGATTTCCCAACTGGTAGCCATAAGGTCGGTGCGGCTTACTCTGTGCTGATTGACAAGGAGCTCTTCGGGGAGGTAGATCCTTCCCGCCACACCTTGGTGTGGCCATCGACAGGCAACTATGGCATTGGCGGTGCCTGGGTGGGCTGTCGGATGGCTTTCGACAGCGTGGTGATCCTTCCTGCAGAGATGAGCCAGGAACGATTCGACATCATTCGACGCTATGGCGCTGAGGTAGTCGCCACGCCTGGTTGTGAGAGCAACGTCAAGGAGATCTACGACAAG
>DIVN01000119.1 GCA_002435875.1 Anaerolineales bacterium UBA6131 | reverse complement strand
CGTCAAGGAGATCTACGACAAGTGCAAAGAGCTTCGCAAGGCGGACCCCGAGAGGGTACGAGTCCTGAATCAGTTCGAAGTCTTTGGCAACTACCGCTTTCACTACTATGTGACGGGCAATACAATCGTGGAGCTGGCAGAGGAGTTGGGGAGACAGCGCATCGGGAATGGCCGGGTGGCTGCGTATGTCTCGGCCATGGGTTCCGGCGGCACTATAGCGGCTGGCGATCGTCTCAAGCAGGTTTGGCCAGAGCACAAGATCGTTGGTCTCGAGCCCATTCAGTGCCCTACCTTGTACAGCAATGGATATGGGGGGCACGACATTCAAGGCATTGGCGACAAGCACGTCACGTGGATCCACAATGTGATGAACATGGATGCCCTGATGTGTATTGACGACATCGAGTGCAAGAAAGGATTGCAGCTACTGACAGAGGCCCCGGGATGGCAAGTTCTGACTCAGGACTTGGGGGTTGATGAGTCGAAAGTGCGGCTGATGGCAGCCACCTTCGGCATTTCGGGTGTCTGCAATGTCCTGGGTGCTATCAAGACGGCCAAGTTCTACGGGTTCGGTCATGATGATCTCATTGTGACTATTCTGACTGATTCGCTGGATCGCTATCATTCGGTCATGGAACAGATGAGTCAGAAGTATGGCAAAATGGACGGTACGGAGGCGAAGGTGCGCCTCTCAGGCATTTTCCATGCACAGAAGCTAGACTGGATCATGGAAGGTAGCCGTGAGGCTCGGAAGCGCTGGCACAACTTGAAGTACTACACGTGGGTAGAACAACAGGGCAAGACCGTTGACGAGCTGAACGCGCAGACTCACCCAGAGTACTGGTTGGCCGAGCAGGCTCGCGTGTCGGAAATCGATGCGAAACTGCTGCAGGTGCGTCCCAGGTAGGCTGGGTTGTCACAACACCAATCTACTTCGGTCAGACTTGGAACCAGGATAGCATCGCGGAACGTCAGCGCAAAGAGCCGGGGCGAATCATCGATGCCTCGTAGGTGGACCATCGCCCGGGAAGGATTTTGGTCTTGCGAGTACTGATGGTCTCGAAAGCTTGCGTGGTAGGTATGTACCAACGGAAGCTGGAAGAACTTGCCGGATTCCCAGACCTGGAACTGCACGTGGTTGTGCCTCCCTACTGGAGGGATGGGCGCCGCATACAACGACTAGAACGATCGTACACCAAGGGTTACCGGTTGCAGGTGCTGCCTATGGTTCTTAACGGGCATTTTCACGTGCACTTTTACCCCGGCCTCGGCAAGCTGATGCGTGCCGTGCAGCCTGACATCGTGCACCTTGATGAAGAGCCTCACAATCTAGTTACCTGGCAAGGCATGAGGCTTGCAGAGCAGGTTGGGGCGAAGGCCCTGTTTTTCACCTGGCAGAACTTGAACCGTAGATACCCGTTTCCATTTTCTGCATTTGAAGGCTACAACCTTAGACGAGCGTTGCAGGCAATCGCCGGAAACCAGGAAGCTGAGGCAGTATTGCGGGCGAAGGGATACAAGGGCCACATACACCACCTGCCTCAGTTTGGTGTGGATCCTGATTTGTATCGCGCACAACGCGAGACCAGGGTTGAGCCCAATCTGGCTATAGGCTTCATGGGTCGTCTGGTTGAGGAGAAGGGCGCGCATATCTTGCTTCGGGCGGCCGCTGCCGTGGACGCGCAGTGGACAATCCGAGTGATTGGCACAGGACCCTATCAAGCGCACCTTGAGCGATTGAGCAAAGAGCTGGACATTGCCGATCGCGTGCAATTTGAGGCGTGGAAGCCGTCGGCTGCAATGCCATCTGAGCTTAATCGCCTGGATGTTTTGGTACTGCCCTCACTAACGCGGCGCAACTGGAAAGAACAGTTCGGGCGCGTGCTGATTGAGGCTATGGCTTGTGAGGTGCCAGTTGTAGGTTCATCCTCCGGGGAGATTCCGCACTTGATTGGTGATGCTGGGCTGGTGTTTCCCGAAGGCGACTTTATGGCGCTGCGCGGTCTGTTGACGCGTCTGCAACGAGACCCGGGTCTCAGGCAAGACCTGGGTCAGCGTGGACGCAAACGGGTCCTGCAACACTACACGCAGCATCGCATCGCAGAGCAAACGTACATGATATACAAGGAGATGTTGGCCGCGTGACAGGACTCGGTCATGTACAGGCCTGTGTGTCCCGGCTTGTGCACGAGCATGATGCACACCATGAATGATAACACTCCAATCACGATCCACCCTCATCGGGTTGGCATCAATGCCCATCTGTTGGCCGATGAGGAGAGCTACCGCCAGGCGGGAGTCAGTCGGTATATCCAAGGCCTTGCGACCCACATCCCACTTCAGGACCCCGAGGGCGACTACCTCTTGTACCTCAGGGATCGTCCCGCGTTCGTGTCCGGTGCGCGTACCGTGCGTACTCGTATGCCGACTCATCAGCCCTGGGTCAGAGTCCTGTGGGAACAACTCGCCGAGCCCTGGCGCGCCCGAGTCGACAGTCTTGATCTCCTCCATTCCCCAGTAAACGTTCAGCCTTTTTCGCTGCCGTGCAAGAGCATTGTGACCATCACTGATCTAAGCTTCGAGATGTTCGGCGAGACTTTCCGTGCCTCGCAACGCTGGTATCAGCGGTTCTTCACCCGGCAGACCGCGTTGCGGGCCGATCATCTGATTACCTACTCCCTGCGCACCGCACGTGACGTCAGCAACTGGTATGGGGTGTCTCAGCACAAGATTTCTGTGACCAATCCCGGGGTAGACGAAGCCTACCGCGTTGTCAACTCGGGTGATGAGCTTGCCACATTTCGCTCCCGACGCAAGCTTCCGGAGCACTTTATCCTTTTTGTTGGGACGCTTGAGCCGCGTAAGAACCTTTCACTGTTGGTTAAAGCCTATGCGGAGGCAAAGCACAGCACCCAATTTGGGTGGAAGCTGGTGTTGGCAGGTGGAACAGGGTGGTTGGCGCAACCTCTGTTTGCGACTGTTGAGGCTTTGGGCTTGAACGATGACGTGATCTTCCCTGGCTTCATTCCCGAAGATGAGCTGCCGTTGTGGTATAATGCGGCAGAGCTATTCGTTTACCCCTCCCTGTACGAGGGGTTTGGGCTGCCACCTCTTGAGGCTATGGCGTGCGGCACAGCTGTGTTGGCCTCGGATGCCTCGTCGATACCGGAAGTAGTTGGCGGAGCCGGTATGCTGGTTGATCCGCGTCTTGGCGATGCATGGACTGAGGCGCTCGTCTTTCTCTATCAACATCCGGAGCGGCGCAAAGAGATGTCAGAGCGAGGGTTACAAAGAGCCAAAGAATTCTCTTGGGATAACATGGCGAGAGAGACCATACTTGCGTATCGCACCACCTTGTCAGGGAGCAGATAAGTGCTCCAGAAGCGCGTTCGTCTGCTACGTGTCGCCAAGGTGGTCATCGACGCTCTATTGATCAACCTCGGCTTCTTTTTGGCTTATGTTGCTCGCTATCAACTGCAATGGTTTCGGCCCGTCGACGAAGAGTTTTATGTCGCCTACACTGTCTATTGGCCAAGCTCCGTCATGCTCACGCTGGCACTGCTGCTCATCTACTGGGCAGAAGGCCTTTACAATCCCAGAGAGAAGCGTGCCTGGCCAAACGAAGTATATGTGATCTTCCGGGGCACGATGACTGGCGTGGCTGCGCTTTACATCTTCTCGCTATCCTATCGCGCCATGTTGTATTCGCGCTTGATCCCTGCCTATGCCGGAATCGCCGTAGTGGTCCTCTTGGCTATAGAGAGGCTCGCGCAGGATGGTGCAGAAGGGTACTTTCGCAGGCGTGGTTATGGTGTACAGCATGTGCTCATTGTGGGGGCCGGTGAGATTGGCCGGGCGATTATGCGCAACATCGTCGCCCAGCCCGAGCTCGGCTATCATGTTGTAGGGTTCGTGGATGATAAGCCAGAAAAAGGCAACCACGACCTGGGGCGTTTCAAAGGCTTGGGAGGCACTGACCAGATTCCCGACGTTATTCAGAAGCACAGGGTGGATGTTGTCATTGTCACGCTTCCGTGGCTGTACCATCGCAAGATCATGAGCATCATCGCTCAATGCGAGCGCGCGAGCACCTTGGTGAGAATCGTGCCCGACCTGTTTCAGATGAGCCTCAGCAACGTGGAGGTCGATAACCTGAGCGGAATACCGCTGATTGGCATCAAGTCGCCCTCAATCGAAGGCTGGAATCTGGCGGTCAAGCGGGCTTTTGATGTCTTGTTCGCCGTGATGGCGGTCATCCTCCTGAGCCCCGCGATGCTCCTCGTGGCAGCGCTGGTAAGGCTTGAATCGCCCGGCCCGATCATCTTCAGACAGACGCGCGTCGGCAAATCGGGGCGACCCTTCACCGTGTTCAAGTTTCGTACCATGCATGTGGGCGCAGAACTAGAACAAGAGCGCCTGGCCAATCTAAATGAAGCCAGTGGCCCGTTGTTCAAGATTCGTCATGATCCCCGGCGTACTAGACTGGGTGCATTTTTGCGCCGAACAAGTCTGGACGAGCTCCCGCAGCTATTCAATGTCCTGCGCGGCGAGATGAGTCTGATTGGCCCCAGGCCGGCACTCCCTAGCGAGGTGGACCGCTATCAGGAGTGGCACAAGAAGCGGCTAGAGACGTGGCCGGGCATCACTGGTCAATGGCAGGTAAGTGGGCGAAGCGATCTGTCTTTTGATGAAATGGTGTTGCTGGATATCTACTATATCGAGAATTGGTCCTTGGGACTCGACCTGCGCATCGCTCTGAAGACGATTCCAGCGTGGTTGCTGGGAAAGGGCGCATACTGAGCCAGATGCTTCTGGATGAGCCGAGGCTTGCAGGGCCGGCAAGGACCCACTGGGTCGGACTTAGCTCTGGTCGATGCCATGGGCTCTGGCCATCGCTTGCGCATAGCAACAAATGTACATTCCGCCGTTGGCAGCTTACAGCTGACGATGGTCACTAGCCCTGCGAATAAGCACAAGAAGGAGTGCAAATGGCCAAACAGTTGCTCAAACCGGGGACGTATCTTTACCCGGTTCCCGCTGCGATGATCACGTGCGGGCCGGTTGAGAAGCCGAACATTATCACCTTGGCCTGGGTTGGCACTGTCTGCTCTGATCCACCCATGGTGAGCATCAGCGTTCGTCCATCTCGCCATTCTTATGCCTTGATCAAGGAGCGTGGCGAGTTCGCAATCAACCTGCCAACCAGGGATCTGGTGCGCTCTACGGATCTGTGCGGGACACTATCAGGACGACGAGTTGACAAGTTCGTCAGCGCAGGTCTCACCGCCGTGCCTGCCTCAGCCATCGCGACAGTGATCATCGCGGAATGCCCGGTCAATATCGAGTGTCGTGTGGTGCAGATTTTGCCATTGGGGTCACATGACCTGTTCCTTGCGCGTGTGGTGGCCGTGCAGGCGGACGAGAGCGTACTTGGCGAGGACCGGCAGATCGACCTTTTGAAAGCTGAGCCTTTCGCCTATGGAGCACACGGCTACTGGAGTCTGGATGAACTGCTTGGCACGTATGGTTACAGCGCTGCTCGCTAGGCGATCGTGGCCAAGTCGCTTGAGCCGGCTGTCTCAGCGTAATGCTGCGTTGAGAACAGACTGCAGTCCGCTGTAGACACGAGTTGGCGCGTTCCAGAGCATAAGCTTGACGGTATTGCCCCAAACGGTCGGCTCGGTTTTCCTGCATGTACGCTGATGATGTTGAAGGGAGTGCCATGCTGGTGTTGGGGCAAGACTCGGGATGACTCTGAGAGTATGGCTGATGCTGGGAGGCTGCCATGTCTGTTCGAGAGGAACTAGAGAAGCTCGAGTTGAAGATTCTGGCGCCTTATGCTGTGAAGAGCTGCGAGTCGCGTGGCAGGGAGTGTGCAGAGGAGGAACATCCCTATCGAACTGCCTTCCAGCGCGATCGGGATCGCATCATTCACACGACTGCCTTTCGTCGGCTCGAGTACAAGACGCAGGTCTTTGTCAACTTCGAAGGGGACTACTATCGTACACGTCTTACGCACACGATTGAGACTAGCCAGATAGCACGTACTATTGCCCGTGCAGTGGGGTGCAATGAAGACCTCACCGAGGCCATCTCGCTTGCCCACGATCTTGGGCATACCCCTTTCGGACATTCCGGCGAAGCAGCGCTAAACGAACTCATGGCTAATCAGGGGGGGTTCAACCACAACTATCAGAGCATACGCATTGTAGAAAAGCTGGAGCGAAGATACGCCGGTTTCCCTGGGCTGAACCTGACCTGGGAGACGCGCGAGGGCATTGTCAAGCACACGACCGACTATGATGTAGCCAAGGCGGAGAGGTTCGAGCCAGAGAAACGGGCTAGCCTTGAGGGGCAGCTCGTGAATGCGGCCGATGAGATTGCCTACATGACCCATGATTTGGACGATGGACTGCGTTCAGGGCTGCTGGTACTGGCTGAGCTTGATTCCCTGCGACTTTGGCGAGAGGCACTGGAGGCCCTTGGCATTACTCGCGCGGCATTTGCCGAGATGGAGCGTCGTCAGGTGGTTCGCTACCTGATCAACCACATGGTTACAGACGTAATCCAGACCATCCATGATGGGTTGCAGGAGCTAAGCATTCAATCGGCACAGGCTGTACGAGATGCCCCGAAGAATCTGGTAGGGTTTCCCCCCGACTCTCAGGTGAAGAACCAAGAAGTGCGGGCTTTCTTGCTGGAGCGCCTGTACCGGCACCACCAAGTGATGCGCATGCAGGTTAAAGCTCAGCGCCTTATGCGGCAGTTGTTCGAGGCGTATCTTCAGGAGCCGAGGCAACTCCCCGAAGAGGTCAGAATCCGGTTTGGCGAGTCGAGCCCGGAGCGTGTGGTCTGTGACTATATTGCGGGCATGACGGACCGGTATGCCGTGCAAGAACACCGGAAACTGTTCGATTTTGCGATACTCGGCTAGGGGTTGTCTTCAGCGCAGCCAGCTTTGGGCGGTCATCTCGACTGTTGCAGGGCTGTGCATACCGCGTGCCTACACGACTGTTGCGCTCATGCGTGTGGTGAGCTTGGCGAACGAGGCATGCGCATCATCCTCGTACTCAAGCTCCGCCACGATTGCTTCTAGCCTCAGGCTCGCTGTTTGCAGAGTGATCAACTGACCTGGCTGAGCCTGTACCTGCTCGGCTCTGTCTGCGAGCTTGCCTCGCAACTCAGGATCCGCAAAGTAGCGCTCGCTCATCAGGATCTTGGTTACCGTGCGCACGTCGTCTTTGTCGAACAGCCAGATTTCGAAGGCGCCAACTCCCTTGGTGTCTGGGTTGCCAGTCTCCTCAATCGCGCTGACTCCGAATTCCCCAAGAAACTCACCAGCCGCTGAGTGCAACGGCGCGGAGATGTCATAACCATCCTCCCCGGCCATGTAAGTGGTCTCGAGTTGACCCAGGGCGCCTGAATGCTTTGGTGGTGCTACAGTCTCTTCGGGTTCGGGGGAAAGGGGCTGTTGGACGGCCGGGCTTTTCCGCCGCCGCAGCGCTTCCCTTTTCTGCAGTTGGGTCAGGAACAACAGGATTCCGGCACCGAAGAGCAGCAAGAAGAAGACAATGCCCAGTCCACGTAAAAGCTGGCTCCAGTTGTTGTCTCCAGTCGGCGTAACGGTCGGCTGAGCCGAGGCGAACGGAGGCAGTGTCATGGTGGCAGAGAGGCTTTTCAGACGCAACGCTTCATCAGGCTTGCCAGCTGCGAGCTGGCGATCGATCAAGTCATTGAGCATCGCTGTCACCTGGCCGGCCGACTCGCCGGGTGGCGCCAGTTGCTGAAGCCGTGTGCGGGCCAGCTCGGCGTTATTGTTGAGAGCATAGGAGTCAGCGATCGCCTGGAGATAGCTCTCTTTGTAGGCAGGCCTCAGGTCAGTCAAATCAGCGTTGGTCCACCTGACGGGCCACAGCCACCAGCCAAACACAACCAGACCTACGATGGCGCCGAGGAGGAAGGCAATTGCGACGTCTCTGGTTAACGTCTTGCGGATCCAACTGCGTATGACGTTCTCGGCCATCTTGCACCTCCATTATTGATCTTACTACAACTTTACCAGAAACACAATTCGTTAGGCAAGACAGGTTGCCTAACGCGCCTTCAGTGCCTTGTCGGTCTTGGTCAAAACCTTTATGCCATGGTCGGTCATCAGCACCGTGTCCTCTATGCGTACTCCACCCCATCCTGGCAAGTAGATGCCCGGTTCGACAGTGAAGACCATGCCCGGCTGCAGTACAGTCGGTGACCTGCCGCTAACCGCTGGACCCTCGTGTATTGCCAGCCCCACGCCATGACCGAGACTGTGCCCGAATTGGGCACCGTATCCTGCATCGCTGATCACTCTTCGCGCAACAGCATCCAATTCCTGTCCGGTCATGGACGGTGCCGCGCACTGTTCTGCCGTCAATTGGGCTTTCAGGACGATTTCGTATATCTCGGTCAACCTGGGTCCTGGGTCCCCGAGGCAAAGGGTGCGCGTTACGTCAGAGTGGTAGCCGTCTACGCGTGCTCCGATGTCTAGGACGATGGGCTCTCCCTCAGCGATCTGGCGGTCTTGTACCACAGCGTGCGGTTTGGCACCATTGGGTCCTGAGCCGACGATAAGGGTGAAGGCAATGGCCTCTGCGCCATGTGTGCGCATGTAGGCCTCTAGCTCCCAGGATATCTGTTGCTCCGTCATGCCTACATGCAATAACTGACGAATGTGATCACACGCCCCATCGGCGATCTCGATGGCCCTGCAGATAGTGTCGATCTCCGCATCATCCTTCGTGAGCCGAAGCTCTTCCACGGTATCCTTCGTGGGAACCCAGCGGGTGCTCCGCGGGGCACGTCTCCACTCCTGGTACGAGCTGTAAGGCACGTGTGTGCTTTCGAATCCGAGGCTCGAGATTCCAAGGTTCTTGAGCACAGCCTTGAGAATGTCCTTCAGCCGTCCTTCTACCTTCACTAGCTCGAAATGTGGCGCTTCCTCCGCTACCTGCTCATAGTATCGAAAGTCCGTAAGCAATAGCGCCTTTTGTGCAGTGATCAACAATGCGGCTTCACCACCCGTGAAGCCACTGAGATAGCGCTGGTTCTCTGGGCGTGTCACCAGTATGGCGTCTAGCCCCTGTGCCTGCAGTACTTGCCGAAGTCTCTCTACTCTCTTGATCACGGGTCCTCCATCGTCTGAGATTCACCGACCTGCGAGTTGCCAAGTGTGTTCTTAGGAATGTCAATGTCCAGGTGAGACTGGGCTGTTCGAAGTCTGCGATGTGGTGTCAGCACCTCCTGTCCCGGAAACGAGGTTTTCTGTCCGAGCCCGAGCAAGCGGATGGGAGCGCAGGTAGACCTCTCGGGCGCGCGTCTGGCTGACGTGAGTGTACACCTGTGTAGTCGAAAGCTGCGCATGCCCCAGCAGTTCCTGTACGGAGCGCAGGTCTGCTCCTCCATTGAGGAGGTGTGTCGCGAAAGTGTGGCGGAGGGTGTGGGGTGTGGCTGGTTTCTGCAGTCCGGCCCGGGCGCTGTACTTTTGCAGAAGATTCATCACGCTGCGGGTGGTCAGACGGCCCCCAAGGCGATTGAGGAACAGTGCATCGGTGGTTCTCTTGCCAAGCAACTGGGGACGGGCGTACTGGAGATAGTCGCGCAAGGCTTGCCGGGCTGGTGCGCCGAGCAGGGCGATTCGCTGTTTGGATCCCTTTCCCCAAACGCTCAGTTCGTTGCGGTGCCAGTCAATACTGCTCAGGTTCAGGCCGGTCAATTCGCTCACCCGCAGGCCTGCAGCATACAGGACCTCCAGGATGGTGCGGTCACGTATCCCCTGCGCGTTCGACTGATCGGGCGCGCGAAGCAGGGCCACCGTTTCTTGCACTGATAGGGGCGATGGGAGACGTTTGGGCAGTTTGGGCGAGCTGACTCCCCGGAATGGGTTGGCGACGGCCAGGTTCTCGCGGACGACAAAGCGGCCGAAAGAGCGAAGCTGCGAGAGCCTGCGTGCAATACTGGCCTTAGCATAGCCTTGGCTGTTGAGCCACCCCATGTAGTGACGTATAAGGGTGCGGTCGATATCGGCCAGGCTGTGGATTCCTTGTGCTTCGGCGTGCTTGAGGAACTCGTTCACCTCTCGCCCATATCGGTTGATGGTGTGGGGAGAAGCGTTCTTCTCGGCAATCAAGTAGGTTAGGAAACGCTCAAGAGCCCGCTTCAGTGTCGTCCTGCCTTTCAGAGACCGTCTCACACTTTATGCATCTGATCTTTGTCTTTCCCGATTCAACCAACAGCCCACCACAGAGGGGACAGAGGCGAGACAAGGGGCGCTGCCAAAGGCTGAACTTGCACTTTGGATAGTTGGCACAGCCGAAGAAAGTACGCCCTTTTCTCGTCTTTCGTTGCAGCAGATCTCCTCCGCACTCGGGGCAGCGAGCACCGGTCTTGCGAGCCACTGGCTTGGTGTTGCGACATGCTGGATAGTTGCTGCAGGCAATGAACTGACCAAAGCGACCCGTTTTCACGACCATGGGGCTTCCGCATTTGTCGCAGGTTATCCCTGTTTGTTCGACTGGGATCTCCACCTCTTGCATGTTCTGCTCGGCCGCCTCCAGAGTCAACGCAAAAGGTTCGTAGAACGCCTTCAGCACCCCGGTCCAATTGCGCTCTCCCGCCGCGATCCGATCGAGATCTTCTTCCATCTGCGCCGTAAAGGGCAGGTCCACGATCTTGGGAAAGTGCTGAACCAGAAGGTCGTTCACGATGGTGCCTGTCGCCGTCGGTGCCAGGTAACGGTTCTGCCTCGCTACATAGTTGCGTGACTGGATGGTCGAGAGAATCTGCGCATAGGTGCTCGGTCGTCCCACCCCATGTTTTTCCAGCTCACGGACCAGCGTGGCTTCCGTATAGCGGGGAGGAGGTTCCGTGAAGTGCTGCGCTGGAATAAGCCGTATGAGGTCGACAACTTCTCCTTTGGTCAATGGAGGCAATGTGCCCTCGCCTTCGTCGGCTTCATCCTCGGGGCGGCCATCCTGGTACACCAGGAGATATCCCTGAAACACGGCAACTGAGTGGGTCGCCCGGAAGAGATAGGGCAGTGTTTTGAGTGCAGTGTCAGAGACCATCCCATTCGAAAGCAAATCACCAGGCAGGTCGCCAGCCTTCACGTCCACAGCGGTGACCTTGAAGATGGCAGGCTTCATCTGGCTCGCCACAAAGCGCTGCCAGATGAGCTGGTACAGGCGGAACAGGTCCTTGTCCAGATGTTGCCGAATGGACTCTGGTTCCCGGTACACCGATGTCGGACGAATGCACTCGTGAGCTTCTTGGGCGATGGCTGCCCGGGTCTTGTGGACGGTGGGCTGCTCGGGCAAGTTCTGAACACCGTACCGGGATTTGATATAGTCGCGTACCTCTGCCAACGCGGGTGCAGCGACGTTGGTGGAATCCGTGCGCATGTAGGTGATGAGCCCTACTCTTTCGCCCTCGCCGAGATCCAGCCCCTCATACAACTGCTGCGCCAGGGCCATTGTGCGCTTGGCGCTGAAGCCCAGGCGGTTGGACGAGTCTTGCTGCAGGGTACTGGTGATGAACGGGGCAGGGGCTTTCCTCTGTCGCTGCGAAGTGCGTATGTCGCTGACCACAAAGCTGGCCTGTTTCAGATCATCTACGATCGCCTGGGTGCCCGCCGCGTCCTTGAGGTCGGCGTTCTGCTCGCTGATCTTCACTAGCTTGGCCACAAAGCTCGGCCGCGGGCTGTCTGATCGCGTCTCCTGCTTCGCCAGCTCTGCCTCCAGGGACCAGTACTCGACGGGTACAAAAGCCTGAATCTCACGCTCACGGTCGACCACGAGCCGCACAGCTACGGACTGCACCCTGCCGGCTGAAAGACGGTTCTGTACCTTGCGCCATAGGAGGGGGCTGATCTTATATCCGACAAGCCGATCCAGAATGCGGCGTGCCTGCTGCGCCTTGATGAGATCCATATCCAGGTCTCGCGGTTGTGCAAAAGCCTTCTCAATGGCCGACTGGGTGATCTCGTGAAACACGACCCGGTGCGTGGTTTCTGGTGGAATTGCGGCTGCGGCGAGCAAATGCCAGGCAATGGCTTCGCCTTCGCGGTCCGGATCGGTAGCGAGAAAGACTTCCTTTGCCTCGGCAGCTGCCCGCTTCAAACGCGTGACGACATCGCGTTTCTGTGCGGGTACCTTGTAGGTCGGCGCGAAATCATGCTCTATGTCGACACTGAGCTTGGACTTGAGCAGGTCACGCACGTGTCCGACCGATGCTTCCACGCGGTACCCCTCTCCCAGAAAACGCTTGACGGTGCGTGCCTTGGCAGGTGACTCAACAATAACCAAGGGAGCTCCGATCTTGTGTGTGCGCTTGCCACCCCGGCTCTTGGGAGGTTTTCGTGGTTGAGGACTCTCAACACGCACTTCGGGCAGTGGGATGGAGTCGTGGGCTGGTGTGCGACCCATTCGGAATAGCCCTGTGCCACAGACCGGGCATATCCCGCGAGATGCTGCTGCGCCTCTTGCCGTGTACACAGGCTGTGCGTTATCGAGAGGGCGTACTTGACGACATTTCATACAGTACGCACTGATTTCGGACACCGAGACCGGCCTTTCTTGTAGGAATGTTTCGCCAGTAAGGAAGCCTAGTCCGTTTTCTCCCCGTTTGACTGTGCGAAAGCATAAGCGATGTGTTCGGCTGCGTCGGGCTGACCAGTTGCTGAGAGGAGCGGTGCTATTTGCTCCAGTGCTATCTCATGCAAGCGAACGCCAAATACGCGCCCGAACTGCTCAATCGTCCGAACCTGCACCGGAGCGATTGGCATGGGTTTGTGCAGCTCGCGCGCCATGGATGTTGTGCTGGAGCTTGCCATGCCACAAGGCATGATGTGCACGAAATGGCTCAGATCAGGATCGACGTTAAGCGCAAAGCCGTGAAATGATACGCCGCGGTCGATCCTCGCGCCCAGCGCTGCGATCTTCCGACCCTCCACCCATACTCCTATGAGCATCCCCTGGCGGGTGGCCGTCAAGCCAAAATCTGCCAGGACGGCGATCAGAACCTCTTCAAGCATGTGCATGTAGTCTGCGACACCCAGTCGACGGGCCTGAAGGTCCATGATGGGATAGCCCACCAACTGGCCCGGACCATGATAGGTGACGCCCCCTCCACGCTCTACTCTATGAACCTCGATGCCAGCTTGAGTAAGCTGGCCGGGCGTGGCCAGGATATGGCTTTCATCGGCTGACCTGCCCAGAGTGATGACGGGGGGATGCTCAACCAGGATCAGTGTATCATCAATACGCTGCTCTTGTCGCGCGCTTACTAGGTGGTGCTGGAGTTCCCAAACAAGCGTATACGGCTCTCGGCCAAGCCGGAGGATGTGCACAGGCAACCCTTCCCGCGGACTAGGAACAAGATTCTTCCTGTCTCACCAAGTTCTTCATCAGGTCTTCAATGGCCCTGACAGCCAGTACTTCATCTTCCCCTCTCGCGGTGACCCGGATGATCGAGCCTTGAGTGATGCCCAAGGCCGTCAGAGCCGTGATGCTCTTGGCATTGGCCCGCTGTCCGTGAGCATGGATGTAGATCTCGGACTGGAACTTCTTGGCTGTTTTGACGAGTGTTCCTGCCGGATTGATGTGCAGGCTTTCGCCATGTTTCACCACGATTTCGAGTCTTTGCATAGTAGGGCGTCTGATCCTTTTGAACAGTGGGTTGCCAACGTCGGTCAACTGCCTAGCACAGAACCGATCCGACGAACCCTCTCTGGCCGCGCGCAAAGGTGTGCGCGGCCATGCGTTTCTTCCCAGCTAGTTGTATCTCATTCATTACAAGCAAGCCCTGACCGGTGACAACCGCGATTGCTTCTTCCGTGGCAAGCACACTGCCAACTGGAGCTGGCGCGGCCATGGAGGGCACAGCTTCTACGCTGATCAACTTGAGAAGCTGACCTTGCCAGAAGGTAAAAGTCCCTGGCCATGGGTCATAAGCGCGACAGCGCCGGGCGATCTTTTCAGCGGGCTCGCTCCATTGAATGTGCCCGTCCTCATGACGAATCATCCCGGCGTAGGTCGCTTGGCTGTCATCCTGAGGTATCGGCTTGAGTTGCCCCGCGAGCCAACTTGGGAGGGTAGCTATCAGGAGCTGACTACCCAGCACACCTAGTTTCTCGGTTAATGAGCGGGTCGTATCTTCTGGCTCGATGGAGAGTGAACCCTGGCTCAAGATGGGGCCCGTGTCCAGCCCCGCTTCCATTAACATAATTGTGATACCTGCGACTTGGTCGCCAGCCAGTATCGCCGCCGGAATGGGCGCTGCTCCACGATGCCGAGGGAGTAGAGAAGCGTGGACGTTGATGCATCCGCACTGGGGCAGATCGAGTATAGGTTGTGGTAGGATGGCCCCGAAGGCAGCTACTACGATGAGTTGTGGAGTCCGGTCGCGAAGCAGTTGGATCGACGCTTCGCTGCGCAGGCGCGTGGGCTGCAGAATTGGCAAGTTGTGGGATTGAGCTAGCCGCTTGACGGGCGAGATCGCTGTACTCTGCCCACGACCTACTCTGCGATCTGGCCGGGTAACCACGCCCACGACCTCGTATGCCTCAAGCAGTCTGCTCAGAACCAACTCACCAAACCGTGGAGTCCCCATGAACACCACTCGGGTCATTGATGCGATCCACCTCCACTGCGATGTGCGCTCAAGCCTGTGTTGCCTGGCCCAAGTACCAGATTCTATCATAGCGACATAAGCTGGGCAAACTCTGTATCCATAACGAGTGGAAGTGGGCATTACATGGTGAAACCAGCAATAATGTGGGCCCAGAGGACTTGACGTTGGATGGCGTGTGTGGGATAATGGGGACCAGGAGGTGACTTATGAGCACGGAAGAGACGAACTCCGAAGGAATGCACCCCGAATATGCCACAGAAGGCACTGTGATCGAGCCACAGTCGAGTGTAGAGACAGACGAAAGCGCCCAGCTTGAGCCGCAGCAGGAGCTGGAGCCAAGCGCAGACAGCTGGCAGGCATCAGACACAACGGACAATGACCGCCTGATGGCCGCACTCGCCTATGCCAGTCAGGTGGTAATACCGATCCTTGTCCCTGCGGTGATGTTGATGGCGGAGGAGAGCAAGGCCAGGCCATTTCAGAAGTATCATGCCCGTCAGTCTCTGGGCTTCTTGGGATTAGCCGCTGCGTACGAAATCCTGGCCGCCCTGGTGTTTTGTGGGCTGACCGCCATCACAGGTGGCTGCCTGGGCTGCGTGCTATGGCTGATTTTCTTTGTGCCAGTTGTTCCCGCTTTGTACTATGCCTATCGTGCATACCAGGGGCTGTACTTCCGCATCCCGTTCGTAACCGACATGATGATTCAGAACAAGTGGCTAGAAGTACCCGAGAAGTAGGGTTTGCTCGGCCTTCGCGGCCGTACGGGCCTCCCTGGTTGCCAGTTCGCGAATAGCAGACCCTGAGGCGCAGCGGCATGAACCTACGCTCTTCCATGCCGCTCCGTCTTTTCGTATGGAGATGAGCAGGCAGTGAGGGGTTTGCATGCCAGCCAAGTCTAGGCGGCTGGGCCGAGTTGAGATCGGTCGTGGCCCTGGGCACAATAGTTGATGTTTGTCTGCAACTGGGCTAATATGGACTTTATCTGCCCCGGTTCTGGCCTGGGGGTGGCCGGTGGCGCGCCATACAAGGCAGCCGCTTGCGATTAGGCGTGAGCGGCTCAGCCAGTGGCACGGCTGGCCGACGCTTACTGTTGGTGCAGGGGCCGGCGCGCTGACGCATGATTGTGAAGGCGTGGAGAAGGAAAGCAGTTAATGCGCACCAAACTCAGTGTATTCTGCGAGGGCCTTATTGAAGCCGGTTGGTTGCTGGTTCTGATACTGGCCCCATTGTATTTTAATGTCTACTCCAGCCGCGTATTTGAACCAGACAAGACCTCTGTTGTGCGCTCCATTGCTTTGGTCATGGCGGCAGCCTGGCTGGTGAAAACGCTGGATGCTGGCGTGCCTGAAACGCACCAGCTTGCGGTGCGGATGGACCAACCCAGCCTCACCCTCTCGGGCCGACTGCGTCGAGGTTTCCTCTCCACTCCGTTGGTCTTGCCGACGCTTCTATTGGTTGTGGCGTATCTTGTCAGCACCGTCTTGTCGGTGGCACCACGGATAAGCCTATGGGGATCCTACGTGCGCTTGCAGGGGACGTATACGACTCTATCGTACATTCTCATCTTCTTCCTCGTGCTTGTTACCTTGCGTCGGCAAGAGCAGATTGACCGTCTGGTGAGCACCGCAATTCTCACGAGCGTGCCTGTGTCGCTCTATGGCGTGCTGCAACACTATGGCCTGGACTCGTTGCCGTGGAGTGGCGACGTTATCACTCGCGTGGCGGCGAACATGGGCAACTCAATTTTCGTGGCGGCCTACCTGATCATGGTAGTGCCACTGACGCTTGCCAGGCTCGTAGAGGCCTTTTCGGCGTTACTAAAGGATGATAGCGAGTCGATTTCCCACGCCCTGTTGGCGGGCTGCTATACCTTTGTGCTGAGTGTGCAGGTGATTTGTATCCTGTTCACGCAAAGCCGCGGTCCATTGCTGGGATTGTTGGCCGGCCTTTACGTCTTTGTGCTCGTCGGGCTTATCTCCTTGCGCCGGAGTATCCGTGACCAACAGGCTCTTGGGGCCCGCGATGCGGTGAGGGCACTCGCCTTCGCGCTGCTAAGCCTACCCACCGGCGTGGTCCCCGCCTACATTGCTCTGGTCGCTCTCAAACGTGGCCTGCGTTGGCTGTGGCTGTCCTGGGTCATCCACACAGTGCTGCTGGGCCTGTTTCTGGTGCTCTTCAACGTGCCGAACACGCCTCTTGCTTCACTTCGCGAACTGCCCTATATCGGCCGAATGGGCCGTGTTTTTGAGACTGAAGCTGGGACAGGCAAGGTACGCGTGCTTATCTGGGAAGGTGCTCTGAAACTCATCACCGCTGACCCATTGCGCGCATTGGTGGGGTACGGCCCTGAGACGATGCACGTAGCCTACAATCCCTACTACCCTCCGGAGCTGGCTTACTATGAGGCGCGCAACGCGTCGCCAGACCGCTCACACAACGAGACTCTGGATTCGCTTGTCATCACCGGCCTGTTCGGTTTTGTCGCGTACATGTCCCTGTTCGTCAGCATCTTCTATTTTGGACTCAGGTGGCTCGGCTTCATGCAGTCCGAGCGACAACGCAATCTCTTTCTCTTGCTTAGTGCTGGCGGCGCTGCGATCGGCACTCTGCTGCCTAGGTTGCTGCAGGGTACGTTTGTCCTTTCAGGTGTCGGTTTGCCAGTCGGATTTGTGATCGGTACATCCATTTACCTGATGGTGGCGGCTGCTTTCTTCTACGGACATGAGTGGCCGGCTATCGATCTGCGGCGGCAGCTGCTGCTGATTGGGCTTCTCTCTGCGGTCGTTGCGCACTTTGTTGAGATCCACTTTGGGATTGCGATTGTGTCCACTCGGACGCATTTCTGGGTTTACGCTGCGCTTTTTGTGTTGTTGGGATTGGACCGGGTAATAGAAGGGTCGCAGGCAGAGGCTGGCAGTGTAGCGGATGGCGTGGAAAGTGGCTATGCCTTGGCGGATGCGTACTCCCGCCGCCATGGCAAGCGCAAAGCCCGAGGAGATCGACAACGTGTTCGAGTGCCGGTTTCCGCACCCGCGGTAGACTCGGCTGCGCGCTTGCCGCAGTTGACGACACGGCTGATAGCTTCATCCCTGGTTGTGGCGGTGATTCTGTTCGTGCTTGGGTTTGAGTTTGTAGCCAATGCGATGAAAGAGTTCGATATTCTGCGCATCATTGAACTCTCTCTCACCACCACCGCTGCCCGAGGTGACCCCAAGACCTCCTACGGGACGCTCTGGCTCTTTGTCTTGACCTGGCTGGTGGGTGGATTGGTAGCTTTGGCGGATAGCGAGCGGACCTCGGATTCTCGCCAAAAGGCATCCTGGTGGCTGTCAGGACTAGGTATCTACTTCTTGTGCACCTGGGGTGTGTTTGTGGTGGGGATTGTGGTTCACGCCTCGCGGATTCTGCCATACGTGGACGTGGCTGGTACGGTCAACTCGTTTTATGTGCTCATCTCGGTGCTAGGCTTGTTGCTTACTGCGGCCATCGTGTCGGGCAGCTCGCTACCTGCGCGCTGGTGGCGTGCTGCGAATCTATGGATGTACCCCCTGGCGTTCTTGGCGGCGGGTTTGGTTGCCTTTGCCAGCAACGTTAGCCCTGTGAAGGCCGACATCTATTACAAGACCGGTCTGAAACTCGAGGAAGAGGCCAACGGCTATCTCACATCTGCGAAGCGGCTGGAGTCACAAGGTGATATGGCCGAAGTCTCTACCATGCTCGAGGGAGCAGCTTGGCGTCTTGAGCGCAGTAGCCAGTTCTACGATCGAGCTATCTCGCTGGCTCAAGATCAGGATTATTACTATCTGTTTCTTGGTCGCACTCTTATGAGCAAGGCCAGTACTGTTAGCGATGTCTTGGAAAAGGCGCGTTGGTTCGAAGAGAGCTACCAGGCTCTCGATCGGGCTCGGCAGCTCAATCCGCTGAATACGGACCACTATGCCAACCTGGGAAGGCTGTATCGTAACTGGGCCGATCTTTCAGATTCCCCAGAGGATAGGACGGCCAGACTGGAGCAGGCCAACGAGTACTATGCACATGCACTGGGCCTAAGCCCGCACAATGTGCAACTGCTAAATGAGTGGGCCCTCGTCTATGCTGCTTCGGAGGACTATGAGCGTGCTTTCCAGAAGCTGGACGACTCCAGTGCCTTGGACCCACGGTATGACGCCACCTACCTTATCTATGCGCAGCTGTACAGGCAGCTAGGCCGCGATGAAGATACGATACGGGTGTTGCAGCAGGCAGTCGACTACAACCCGGAGAATGTAGAAGCTCATAGCTGGTTGGGGTACGTCTACGCACAGCAAGGCCGACTGGAAGAGGCGACGGCTGCGAACCGCGCCATTCTGAACCTGGCCCCCGACGATCAGATAAGTCATCGCAATCTGGCCATCTTGTACCAACAGCTAGAACGGACGGACGAGTCTACTGCACATTGGCAGGCTTATCAACTTCTGGAAACCCTGGCGGCGGACCCGGACAGTGCCGCAAGCCATCGTGATCTGGCCCTTCAGTACCAACAGTTGGGGCTTATCAAAGCTGCCATCGCCCATGTGCAACGCGCGGTCGAGCTGTCGACTGTCGAGGAGTGGCCGGTGCTCCGCAGCCTTCTGGATGAGCTAAACGCGCAGATACAGGCTGAGCCGTAATGGGGGGGCGAGCATGACGCAGTATGTGCTCATCTTCGCCAGCGCCCTGGTGATCGCTCTCGCCCTGATGCCAGTGGCACGACGCGCAGCGGTGCGGTGGGGCTTTGTTGACCAACCCAGCACTCGCAAAGTGCATACGGTACCGATGCCACGGCTTGGTGGCGCTGCGATCTATTTGGCGTGCATCCTGGCCTTGCTGGCCTTGGGAGATCGCTTCTACGTGTCGCAGCTTGTTAGCATTCTGCTTGGTGCGACGTTGGTATCATTCATGGGTTTGTGGGATGACCGACTTGGCCTGAGCCCACTGGTCAAGTTGATCGGGCAAGTCTGTGCGGCAGGCATTCTGGTTCTTTCTGGCGTCCAGGTGGGTTTCCTGCCGATTCCGCTGCTTAACCTGGCGGGTACCGTCCTGTGGATCGTGGGCATTACAAATGCTTTGAACCTGTTGGACAATATGGACGGTCTCTCAAGTGGCATTGCCACCATCGCCTGTGTGTTCTTTCTGCTTCTGGCCGCGATGAGCAAACAGTACCTCGTGGGCACATTGGCCGCGGCGCTTCTCGGGGCATGCCTTGGATACCTGTACTACAACTTTAACCCAGCAAGCATTTTCATGGGCGACAGCGGGAGCCTATTCATTGGGTTTGTCCTGGCTGCGCTTGGCATTAAACTACGCTTCCCAGACAACGTAGCCTTCGTAACTTGGATGGTGCCAGTTGTGGTGCTGGGCATTCCTGTCTTTGACACGACCCTGGTAGTGATCTCCCGGCTTCGCCGTCATCTAAATCCACTCACCACTCCGGGGAAGGATCATGTTTCTCACCGATTGGTGCGCATGGGGGCGACAAGGCGCGAAGCCGTGCTCACTCTCTATTTGGCCGCCTGCGCTCTGGGTGTTGCTGCGATGTTCCTGACTCAGGCGAGCGTTGTGGAAGGCTATTCAGCAGGGGTATTGCTGCTGCTATACGGGGCATATGCGATATGGAAGCTGGAGCAAGTTCCAGCTCAGGACCCTCCAGCGCTTGAGCCTGAGCCGAGTGCGAAGGAGAGCTAAAGCTTGTCCCTCATGGAGCGTATCCAAGAACAGACTGCCTGTGTCTGTGTTTTGGGCCTTGGATATGTAGGCTTGCCTCTGGCCGTATGTCTCGCTGAAGCTGGGTACCAGGTAGTTGGCCTGGACATAGATCAGCGCCGGATTCGCTCTCTTCAAGAAGGCTGTAGCTATATCCTCGACGTGCCCGCAGACAGGATAGCCAGGCTGGTGGCTAGTGGTGCGCTTCGGCCCACGGGGGACTATGACGGGGTTGCTGGGGCAGACGTCATCTTCATCTGCGTGCCCACACCCTTTGATGCCATGAAGGCGCCTGACCTGTCAGCGATCGTCTCAGCCGCGACAGGGATTGCGCCGCGACTGAAGCCGGAGCAGTTGGTCATCCTGCAAAGCACGACGTACCCGGGAACGACTGAAGATGTTGTGCTGCCCATATTGGAGCAGAGCGGACTGCGGGCCGGCGAAGATTTCTTCCTAGCCTTCTCGCCAGAGCGTATCAACCCCGGTGACAAGATTTATCACGTCGGAAACCTGCCCAAAGTGGTGGGGGGGCTTACACCGCACTGTGCTGAGCTTGCCCAAGCCCTGCTTAGCAGGCTTTCCCCCGCAGTTCATGCCGTCTCATCACCGCGGGCGGCTGAGATGTCAAAGCTTCTCGAGAATATCTTCCGCAGCGTGAACATCGCTCTCGTAAACGAATTGGCGTTGCTGTGCGAGCGCATGGGTATAGATATCTGGGAGGTCATAGAGGCCGCGGCGACCAAGCCCTTTGGCTTCATGCCCTTCTACCCTGGGCCAGGTACTGGTGGCCACTGCATCCCGGTGGATCCCTACTATCTTTCCTGGAAGGCTCGGGAATACGATTTCTACACCAAGTTCATCGAGCTGGCTGCTGAGGTCAATCAGGGCATGCCATATCATGTGGTAGACCTGGTTGCACGTGCCCTTGATGCACGAGGCCAGCCCTTGCGGAATTCGCGGGTGCTGATCCTCGGCGTGGCGTTCAAGAAGGACGTGGACGACGCGCGGAACTCGCCAGCCGAGCGCATCATTGATTTGCTGCTGGAGCGTGGTGCAGTGGTGAGCTACAATGACCCCTATGTGCCACGCTTTCGTACGGGCCACAACGTGTTCCATCGTCAGGAAGCTGAGCTGGCCTCGCAGACATTGAGCCAAGACTTGTTGCGGGGAAGCGACTGTGTGGTTATTGTCGCTGGTCATAGTTGCTACGACTATAAGTGGATCGCCGATCAGTGCACGCTGCTTGTCGACACAGTGAATGCTACACGCGGCATTGAACGTTCTACAGCTCGTATCGTCCGCTTGGGTGCACCACAAGCCATGATCTCCAAGGGCAGTGACCGTGTGTGATAATATGGACACAGGCTGCTCGGAAATGAGACAACAAGGCACCAGTTTGCGTACTGGAGAGCATCGATTTGGGTGACACCAAAGCGAATTCGCGCAACCGTTCAGTGCTGCGACAGATCACGGCTTTGTTGTTCTCCCTGATCCTCACGGTACTGATCTTTGTGCAACGGGATGCATTGGCACGTTTTTCGTATCAAGGCTATCTGGGCCTTTTCCTCATCAGCCTTCTTGGCAACGCGACCGTACTATTGCCAGTCCCCAGCTTGGCCGCGACGTTCATCGCAGGGAGCGTATTGCACCCTCTAGCGATTGCGGTCGTCTCTGGAGCAGGGATGGCCATTGGTGAGCTCACGGGCTATTTGGCGGGATATGGTGGGACAGCTTTCATCGAGGCGAGAGACTGGGCTCTGCACCAGCGCCTGCTGAAGTGGATGCAGAATCGTGGCTTTCTAACGATCTTTGTGCTGGCGGCAATACCCAATCCGATCTTTGACTTGGCAGGGGTTACTGCGGGCATGTCGCATTTCCCCGTGCGGCGTTTCCTTCTTGCTAGTTTCCTGGGTAAGATCTTGAAGAGCTTGGTGTTTGCTCTGGCTGGGGCCCAATCAGTGCGCTGGTTGGGAGGATTTCTTTAGGTTTTACTGTCCTCGAAAGCCCATGGCGTGACCGCCAGGCCACCTTATGCGACCAGGCCTGGACTTGGACGACGACGGGCAAAACCAGGGCTCTGGTGGGTACCGGATGGGAGGTTGGAATGGGCCGGGGATTCTTTGGTACGCGGGCGTCGCTAGTGGCTGACGTAAATCTCGTTGTGCAGGTGGGTATCCTGCTCGTCCTCGCCGTGGGCCTCTTCCAAAATCGGAATCGAGGTTGGAGTGCGTGGCGCGCATTGGTATCATCCGTGGTCGCTTTGCAGGCCCTGTTGATCATCGCGGTAATGAATCCCTCGCTGACTCGCTCTTTGCCCTTTGCCATTCGCAACCCCTTCGCTGCCGGACCAAGATTCCTGTGGGTCCATGTGGCTATTGGGACGGTGGCGGAGTTGATTGGTGCTTTCTTGGTCCTCTCCAGCTCACAAGTGCCATCTGCGAAGAACGAACAGGCCCGCACTCGCAGGGTTCTCGCGATCATGCTAGTGCTCTGGACCGTGGCCCTATTGTTCGGCTGCGCCTTGTACCTCACTCGCTACACCTAGTCCAGTGGGCTTCTGTGGGTTCGCCGGAATGGTAGGGTGGGGCGCCGGGTGAGATACTAGGCCGAGACCATCGGTCACGCTGTGCAGTGAAGCCACTACTGTTGAGCATGAGGGTCATCCAATCCCACCACCTTGGGAGCTCAGGCAGACCATCAAGGTTGACTTTGATGTGTCCGCCTGGTATACTGTTTGTGAAAATATTCACTGGCCAACGAGCTGGCTTCGCAGCAGATGGTATCTGTTTCCAGCGACTTTCATTGTTGTCTGCGTTTGACAGAGGTGTAAATGACATCTATCCCCCGCTTCCTGCTTGAGCGGCTGTATGTGAAGAAGAGTCTCAGGAACATACCTGATGGCTTTCGGCTCACCATTCAAAACACACTAGCTCCAGGGACAATCGTGGGCTTTGACCCTCTGCGCATCGACGACATGGAACACTCGCTCGAGCATACCAGCGCAGTACTGGGGGATGGCCGTAGGTTGACTGCGAATTCGGTCAGCACCGAATCCCCCGTGCTGTTCCGTGTCGGGGAGCGCGTGGTCATTGAAGTGCGGGGTGAAGCCTTATCGGTTGGACCTCACCGAATCACAGTATCTGCTCGGACGCGGGAGGTAGGGTTGCTGGAGATCTCTGCCACGGATACGATTGACTAAGCTGGCGTGACGCGGTACCACTCTACTCCCATGGTCGACACCAAGTCCCCGTCGCCCGTGATCAGCTTTGTGCGTCCCCAACGTACTCTGGCGATCAGTCTGACAGGAACCCAATGTGCGCTGCAGTGCGCACACTGCGCGGGACATTACCTGAGGGGAATGGTCGCAGTGGAGCAAGCGGATGGAGCCGGCATGAGTAGCTGCCTCATTTCTGGAGGTTGCGACCTGCGCGGATGCGTGCCAGTGCGTTCACACCTGAGCAAGCTGGAGGCGTTGCGTGCTGGCCGTAGGCTGAACTGGCATGTGGGCATGATCGACGAAGACGATGTCTCGGCGATTGCTGGTTTGGTCGATGTGATCTCCTTTGACTTTGTGGGGGACCAGGAGACCATCCGTGAAGTCTATGGTCTCGACTACACACCGCAAGATTATCTTCATACCTATGAGCACCTTTGTCAGCGATTTGCGGTGGTTCCTCACCTGACTTTGGGGCTGCGCGGTGGGCACTTCAGCGGCGAATACCTGGCACTTGAGATGCTGAAGACTGCTGGCTTGCGAGCCCTCGTCGTTCTCGTGCTGATTCCTACTCCAGGTACGCGCTACGAGAAGTGTTGTCCTCCGCACGTTGAGGAGGTGATAGCCTTCTTGGCCGAGGCCCGCCGCAGATTACCATTAACACCGATTTATCTGGGTTGTATGAGGCCGGGAGGAGCCTATCGACGGACGCTTGATCCACTTGCTGTTCGTGCGGGAGTAGACAAGGTCGTGAACCCAAGCCGCTCTGCCGTAGCGGTTGCGCAAGAGCTCGGCCTGCAAGTGCAGTGGGAGAATGAATGCTGCGTTTTCCCCAAGCTGTAGCCACCTTGGATGAATCGCTCTTGCCCACAAGAGATGATGTTGGCGTGTCACTCGGCACTGCCGCGGTGCTGGGTCTGCGCCGCCTACGACAAGATGATGCGCCCACCACCGCTTACATCCTTCTGGGGAAACGGTGTACCAGAGACTGTGCCTTCTGCACGCGGGCACGTCATAGCACTGCCCGCGCTGCCTTGTTGTCGCGTGTAGCTTGGCCATGCTATCCCGGTCACGTGGTTCAGGAAGCTGTCCAGCGGGGCTTCGAGCAAGGTGACATCGTTCGTTGCTGTATCCAGGTCACGGTCTTTCCCGGTTATGTTGAACGCACTGTGGATTTGGTGAGTGCTTTGCACCATGTGTCAGCCGTGCCCATCTGCACTTCCATCTTTCTGACCACGATTCAAGACGTGGTCAGGGCCCTGAGTGCTGGAGCTCAGCGTGTGACACTGGCCCTTGATGCTGCTACGCAGGCACTGTATGGAGAGGCGAAAAGCTCTGGCTGGGATGCCCAGGTGGCGCTACTTCTTGATTCGGCTCGGCGATTTCCCGGGCGAATCGGCACCCATTTGATTGTCGAGTTGGGTGAAACTGAGCGTGAGATGATCTTGTGCCTGCAGCACTTGGTCGATTGCGGAGTCACGGTGGGTTTGTTTGCTTTTACACCGATCCGCGGCACGCGTTGGGAGGGACGCCCAGCCCCCGAGCTAAGCCACTATCGTCGCATCCAGGCGACATACTACCTGATGAAACGCGGGCTAAGGCGTGTTGAGGAATTGACCTTCTCGGCTGATGGGCGACTCCGGTCTCTTGGAGTGGGCCGCGATGAGCTTGAGGCGATGCTCTCTGACGGCTGTGCCTTCGAAACCAGCGGCTGCGCAGGATGCAACCGGCCGTGCTACAATGAGCACCCTGGACAGACGGCATACAACTATCCGCGTGCGCTTTCACTGGTCGAATGCACGGACGCGGTTGCGCTGCTCAATGATGAGCTAACGTGGTAACGGGACCGGAGGAGATAGTATGCTCTTCGCTGACTGGCGGCTCATGTCTACAGGTCCAGCGGACTGCTATACGAATATGGCGATTGATGAGGCTACGGCTGTTCTGGTTAGTCAACAGCGGGCTCCTCCGACCGTGCGCTTTTACTGCTGGGAACCTCCCTGCCAGACCATAGGATATTCGCAGCGACTTGGTGCAGAGGTCTGTCCTGACCTTTCACGACGAGGACTAAGATGCGTGAGGCGCCTGACTGGCGGCGCAGCCTGCCTGCATGGTGGAGATCTCTCATACAGCCTCATCGTGTCAGTGAGGGATTTTGTGATGCCCGCCAGCGTACCTGGATCGTTCAGGCGTATCGCCTCGGGGATTATTGAGGGGCTTCGCCTTCTGGGGATTGACGCGCGTTTCTTGCCACCCGCTGACATTGAGACCGGAGGGCAGCGGATCGCCACAGCAGCGCAGGCACGACTACAAGGTGTACTTGTGCATCAAGGGAGCATATGTCTTGCGCCATGTGTTGCTGCAGAGGGATCGCTCCTGCCCAGCTATCCACTCACCCCACTGAGTGATTTGGTTGGGGAGGAGCTAGGGCCTGATGTGGTCATACAGGCTATGAGTATGGGACTGAGGAGTGCTCTGGGAATAGACCTGAGCCCCAGCGTGCTCCTAGCCAAGGAGAAGCGTCTGGCGCGTCAGTTGCTACGGGAGAAGTATGTACAATCTGAATGGACTTTTTTTCGTGAGCCACGCCGTTTGGCTGGCACGCTATCCAGGCGACACAAGACAAGCATAATGGAGGAAGAACAAAAATGGTAGACTTTGTGCAAGACCGACGCTATCGAGATACCCACGAGTGGGTGCTATTGGAGGGTGAGGAGGCACTATGCGGTATCAGCGATTTTGCCCAGCATGAGCTGAGCGACATTGTCTATATTGAGTTGCCTGACGTTGGGGACGAGCTTACTCAGGGAGATGTCTTTGCCACAGTAGAATCGGTGAAGGCGGCCTCCGATATCTATATGCCTATGAGCGGCGAGATTCTCGCCGTAAACGAGGAACTCGAAGATTCGCCGCAGCTGGTTAACGAAGATGCTTTTGTTCGAGGTTGGCTGATTCGCTTTCGCCCCTCTCGACCTGAAGAGTACGAATCCTTGTTGGACGCAGAGGCGTACCAGCGTCAGTGCCAGGAAGAAGCGGAGAAGGGAGCATAGATGTCGTACATTCCCAATTCCGGTCAAGACCGGAAGGCTATGCTGGAGAGCCTGGGGGTAGCGAACACGGACGCCCTGTTTGATGATGTGCCGAGGGGATTTCGCTATCCCGCCCTTGATCTGCCCGATCCGGCTTCGGAAATGGAGATCTTGAGAGAGCTCACGGAGCTTTCTGAGTACAACGTTGACCTCAACCACGTCCCCTGTTTTCTAGGGGCTGGCGCATACAGGCATTTCGTGCCTAGCGTCGTCGGGCACATCTGCAGTCGCTCAGAGTTCTATACCGCCTATACACCATATCAACCAGAGATCAGTCAGGGCACCCTTCAGTGCATGTTTGAGTACCAGAGCATGATTTGCGCGCTGACGGGCATGGATGTGTCTAATGCCTCCCACTACGATGGGGCTACCGCTCTTGCCGAGGCAGTTGTGATGGCCTTCAACCTGGGCCGTGGCAAGAGGCACAAAGTCCTGATGTCTGCGGGGGTGCATCCCGAATACAGGGCAGTGGTACGCACGTACACCCAGGGCATGGATCTTGCCGTGACCGGCGACGAAGCAGTTCACGACGTACAGCAGTTGCAGAAGAGCATCGATGCTGATACCTCGTGTGTGATCGTGCAAAACCCTGACTTTTTTGGTGGGCTTACCGATCCAAGCACTCTACAAGCTTTGGCGGACACAGCGCAGCGGGCGGGTGCGCTGCTTGTAGTTGCCGTAGATCCGATCTCACTCGGCCTCGTCGCTCCTCCAGGAGAGTACGGCGCCGACATCGTCTGTGGCGAGGGTCAGGCACTTGGAGGCGGCTTGAACTTTGGTGGACCCTACTTGGGCTTTTTCGCCGCCAAGCAGGAGCATGTGCACAAAATGGCCGGCCGCATCGTTGGCCAGACTCTTGATCGCAATGGTGAGCGTGGTTTTGTCCTGACACTCTCAGCGCGCGAGCAGCACATCCGACGTGAGAAGGCTACCTCGAACATCTGCTCGAACGAAGCCCTGATGGCCCTGGCTGCCGCGGTCTATCTCACGGCGATGGGCAAGACAGGACTGAAGAAAGTGGCTGAGTTGTGCTATCACAAAGCACACTACGCGGCCGCACGGCTCACGGAGCTGCCGGGCTATGCTGTAGCGAGCACACAGCCGTTCTTTAAGGAATTCGTGGTACGCTGCCCACGGCCAGTTGAGGAGATCAATCGGTACTTGCTGGAAGAGTGGGGGATCATCGGCGGCTACGACTTGGGCAAAGAATATGCCGACCAGGCTAACCACATGCTTCTTTGCTGTACAGAGATGAATAGCAAAGAGGAGATCGATATTCTAGTAGAGGCGTTGGGCGCCATGGGGGCACAGGCATGAAGGAACCACTTATCTACGAACTCAGCTCGGCAGGACATGTTGGGGTAAACCTTCCAGAGTGCGACGTGCCGGAGACGGATATACCCGAGTCGTACACGCGCCAGGATCTGCCCTTGCCTGAGGTTAGCGAGGTGGATCTGGTCCGCCACTTTGTGAGGCTATCACAACTCAACTATGCGGTGGACAAGGGCTTCTACCCACTGGGCTCGTGCACGATGAAGTACAACCCCAAGATCAACGAAGTAACCGCAGGGCTAACCGGTTTCGCGTTCTCCCACCCGTTGCAACCTGTCGAAACCGTGCAGGGCAACCTATACCTCATGTACCAGCTGCAGGAATTCCTAAAAGAGATCAGCGGGTTCAACGCGGTCTCGCTGCAACCGGCAGCCGGCGCGCAGGGCGAATTTACCGGCGTAAAGATCATCAACGCCTATCACAAATCGCGTGGCGATGAAAAACGCACGCGCGTCATCATCCCGGATTCCGCCCACGGTACAAATCCCGCCACCACCTCGATGGTCGGATTGGAGGTAGTGCACCTGCCTTCAGACAAACGCGGCAATGTCGACCTGGCAGCCCTCAAAGAAATCTGCGACGATACCATCGCCGGTTTGATGCTCACCAACCCCAACACGCTCGGTTTGTTCGATGAAAACGTGTGCGAGGTGATCGAGATCGTTCACGCGGCTGGCGGGCTTGTTTACGGTGATGGCGCGAACCTCAACGCCCTGCTGGGCATCGCCCGACCGGGTGATTTGGGATTCGACGTGATGCACTTCAACCTGCACAAGACCTTTTCCACCCCGCACGGCGGTGGCGGCCCGGGTTCCGGTCCGGTTGCGGTCACCGCGGCACTGGCAGATTTCCTGCCTGCCCCCATCGTTGGTATCGTGGAAGAAGCCAGCGACGATGTGCCACCACTTTACGGCTTCCTCGACCCGCCACAATCGATCGGCAGGGTGAAAACCTTCTTCGGGCAGTTTGGCATGCTGGTGCGCGCCTACACTTACATCCGCATGCACGGACCTGACGGACTGCGCAAGGTTTCTGAATACGCCGTGCTCAACGCGAATTATCTGCTTTCAAAGGTGAAGGGGAAATATACCCTGCCTTACGATCGCATTTGCATGCATGAGTTCGTGGTAGAAGGGGTTTGGCCCGATCTGCCGGATATTCACGCGCTGGATATCGCCAAACGCCTGATGGACTACGATTTTCACCCGCCGACCAACTACTTCCCGTTGATCGTGCATGAAGCGCTGATGATCGAGCCGACAGAAACAGAAAACAAGCAGACCCTCGACGCCTTCGCTGACGCGCTCTTGAAGATCGCGGACGAAGCCCGCAACGAACCGGAATTGCTCAAGAACGCCCCGCACAACACCCCCGTAAGCCGCCTGGACGAAGTGAAGGCTGCCAAGGAATTGGTGCTGTGCTGCTGGCTGCCTGAAAAAGAATAGACTCTACTAGATGTTGAAAAGACAACTCCCAGGCGGGAGTTGTCTTTTCAACATCTAGT
>DIVN01000279.1 GCA_002435875.1 Anaerolineales bacterium UBA6131 | reverse complement strand
GAGCATCGCCCACAACGCCGCGCTAAAGCATGGCGCTGTGGTGGCCTTCTTCACGCTGGAGATGTCCGGCGAGCAGTTGATTCAAAGGCTGATTGCAGGAGAGACGGGCATAAGCTCTCAGCGCCTCCGCATAGGCCAGATTCACGACGTGGAGTGGGACAAGTTCATCAAGGCTGCCGGCGGCTTGGCCGAAGTGCAGCTCTTTGTAGATGACTCAGCATCGCCCTCCCCGACGGAGATTCGCACCAAGTGCCGGCGTTTGGCTGCCGAGTTTGGACTGGATCTGGTGATTATCGACTATATGCAACTCATGCGCAGCGGCGTCCGCAGCGAGAACCGGGTTCAGGAGGTTTCATACATCTCGCGTCAACTCAAGGCCTTGGCCAGGGAGCTCAACGTCCCTGTGCTGGCCATGTCGCAGCTGTCCCGAGCGGTCGAGACACGACAGGATAGAAAGCCTGTGCTGTCAGATTTGCGTGAGTCTGGCACGATTGAGCAAGATGCAGATGTAGTCCTGTTCATCTACCGCGAGGAGATGTACGACGAGACGACTGAACGCCAGCACGTCGCGGACATCATTGTCGCCAAGCACCGCAATGGCCCCACGGGGCAGATCTCGCTGCGCTTTGCTAGCGAACAGACCAAGTTCACTGATCTGGATACCTATCACGAGGACTCGGGGTACCTGGCAGGTGCGGAGAGATTATGAGCCCCTTTTCAGGATTTCCGGAAGGCAAGCTAGCCTACACTCCTCTCCCTGATATGCTCTTCAGTGAGCTACTGCCCGAGTTGGATGATCTCTCGGAGCTGAGGGTGACCCTGCACGTGCTGTGGTTGACTTGCCGTCGCAAGGGAGCTCGGAAGTACGTTACTGAGGGCGAGTTGCTTGCTGATCCAGTCCTACGTCGAGGATTTCACGGCTCGGGCTCAACTGCGGATGAGGATATTCGACAAGGCTTGCGCCGGGCTGTGGCGCGTGGTACGCTGCTGACTTTGGTGGCCGACCAGGGCAGCAAGTCAATCTTCTTCGTGAATACGGCTCTAGGACGTCGGGCTTTCGATCAGGCCCTGGCTGGCACTCTGGATCAGATCGGCGAGGTGACGCCGATAGAGTCAGTGGACCTGTCGCAGCGCGCCAACATCTTCACACTGTATGAGCAAAATATCGGCCTGCTTCAGCCGATCATTGCGGAAGAGTTGCAGGAAGCGGAGCAGCTCTATCCACAAGACTGGATCGCCGAGGCGTTTCGCCTCGCCGTGGAGGCGAATGTGCGAAGTTGGCGGTATATTCGGCGCATTCTGGAGCGGTGGGCCAGTGAGGGAAAAGACAAGGGTCGGAGCGCAAGTGGTGAAAAGACCTGGTACACCCAAGACGAATACGAGCGGCTCGTCCGGCACTGAGACCGGTCGCCAGGAGGTCTGCCCGATCTGCCATGGCGCGGGCTATGTGCGGCTCGATGTGCTTCCTGATCACCCCGATTTTGGCAAGGCGATCCCCTGCCAGTGCAAACTGCGCGAGATTGAGCAGCGCCGCCTGCAGATGCTGCAGGAGTCGTCCAATCTTGGGTTGCTCTCGCGGATGACGTTTGACACTTTCGTTCCGGATGGCCACGGTCTGAACAGCGAAACGCAGTCCAATCTGCGCCGGGCCTACGAGCAAGCCTGGTCCTATGCGCAGGCTCCACGGGGCTGGCTCATTCTCAAGGGCGGCTACGGCTGTGGCAAGACCCATCTGGCGGCCGCCATTGCCAACTATCAGGTGGAACAGGGTCGTCCCGTGCTCTTTGTGGTCGTGCCTGACTTACTGGACCACCTGCGAGCCGCTTTTGGCCCCGGTAGCCCCAGCAGTTTTGATGAACGTTTCGAGCTCGTCCGCAAAGCGCCGATGCTGATCCTGGATGATCTCGGGGCACACAGCGGGACGTCCTGGGCCCAGGAGAAGCTCTATCAAATCCTCAACTACCGCTATAACGCCCAGCTGCCAACGATCATCACCAGCAATTGCGAGCTAGAAGAGCTCGACCCACGTCTGCGCTCGCGCATTGCGGAGCTCGGCTGGTCGTCGGTGTTGCACATCGTGGCGTCTGACTACCGAGGTAGTTCGGTTGCCCAGCACTCTGAGCTCAGCAGCCTCAGCTTGCATCAAGAGCAGACTTTGGATTCCTTCACCATGCGCGAGAATGACGCAAGCCTGACGGCCGAGCAAAGGGCGAATTTGAAGAGGTCTCTGGCCATCGCGCGCAACTATGCGCGGGCCCCGGACGGGTGGCTGATTCTCACCGGCGGCTATGGCTGTGGCAAGACCCACCTTGCGGCTGCGATCGCCAACGAGCGAGTGAATGCCGGCTACGCGGCAATCTTTGTGGTAGTGCCGGACTTGCTTGACCACCTTCGCGCAGCATTCGCGCCGGGCAGCATCACGGGCTTTGATCGGCGCTTCGATGAGATTCGCCGTTCGCCTCTGTTGGTTATGGATGATCTGGGCACCCACAGCGCGACGCCGTGGGCCCAGGAGAAACTCTTTCAGATCTTTGACTATCGTTACAATGCGCGCTTGGCCACTGTGATTACTATGACCCGCGACGCCGAGCTTGACCCGCGCCTCAAGACTCGCTTTACTGACGCTCTCCGATGCCAAATCTGTGAGATCACCGCCCCAAGCTATCGAGGCAGCGGCAGTCAAGTGCGTTCGGCCAGCCTGGATCAGACACGTTCACGCCCCGGCCGGCCCGCGCGTGGCAATCGGAGTCTCGGGATCTCTGAATGACGGCCCCTCACCCCACCGGTGCCAAGTCCCTTCGCCGGTTGTTAATCTGCTCCCTTATCTCCTTTGGCTTGCTGATCGTGCTTCTGTACGCCGTGCGTACGCCCCTGCACACATATCTTGGCAGCGTGACTGGCGAGGAAGAGGGATGGGAGCAGGTCAAAGGCTTTGGCCGGTTGCTGCTGCTCAGATTAGGTCGTCCCCCACTGCAACTGGCCGCCGAAGTCCCAATCGGCAATGCGGGCGTTAATCCGTATGGCGTCAATACTTTCCTTGAACAAGAGGTTGATGCCCACAAGCTCGAGCTGGCCATGCGCATGATCCGCGATGCAGGTTTCCGTTGGATTCGGCAGGAATTCCCCTGGGAGGACATTGAACAGAGCGGAAGGGGTGACTTCTGGGATCACAAGTGGAACATCAGCGCCTGGGACAAGTATGACCGCATCGTAGACCTGGCAACCCGCTATGACCTGCACTTGATCGTGAGGCTCGACAATCCTCCTGCCTGGTCGCGAGAGGTGGGCGACGCAATGGGCACTCGAGCCCCACCTGACGGTTTTGAGGACTATGGCAATTTTGTCGCGGAGGTCGTCAGCCGCGACCGCGGGAAGGTCCAGCACTATCAGATCTGGAACGAGCCCAACATCTACCCCGAATGGGGTGAACAGCCTGTTGATGCCCAAGCCTATACCAGACTACTCCAGGTCGCCTACACCAGGGCGAAACAGGCCGATCCGGACTGTATCATCTTGAGTGCAGGCCTGGCACAAACGACCGAGACCGGACCAATGAACGTCTCCGATCTGACCTTTTTGCAGCAGATGTACGATGCTGGGGCCAAGGGCTATTTCGACATCATGGGAGTTATGGCTTACGGGCTCTGGACAGGACCGGGTGACCGCAGAACTAGTCTCGAGCTGACCAATTTCAGCCGGCCACAGCTTGTTCGGGAGATCATGGTCAGAAACGGTGACGCAGACAAGCCGCTGTGGGCAACCGAGGTCGGCTGGAATGCGCTTCCCGTCGATTCCACCGCAACCCCGATATTTGGGCGTGTTACGCTGGAACAGCAAGCGCGATACGCGGTGCAGGCCTATACGCGAGCACAGCAGGAATGGCCCTGGATGGGCGTGCTGAACTACTGGTTTTTCAAGCGGGCTACAGATACTGAGAATGACCAGCCGTTCTACTACTTCCGCCTGGTCGAGCCAGATTTCGCCCCGTTGCCGGCGTATCACGCGATGAAAACGCTGACTTCACAGCCGAGCAGTCTGCACGTCGGCTACCATCAGGAGAGCCATTGGGCCCTGCAGTGGGACGGGGCATGGCAGAAGGTGTCAGATGCGAGCGCAGTTCTTGGGCAATTGGCACGCAGCACCCAAGCAGGTGATTCGCTGAGCTTCACCTTCGTAGGGACGGAGCTACAGTTGATCGTGCACAGTGGTCCCAATGGAGGAACGCTGCGGGCCATCATCGATGGACGCACGGATCGTGAGATCTCGCTCCACAGCGATGCCGAAACGTATGGTGTGCCGATCACCCTGGTCCGACACTGGCGCAGTGCCGCCCGGACCGTGCTCCTTACGAACGAGGGCGAAAACGGCACGTACGTCGATGTGGATGGCCTACGGGTGCGGAATGCGGGTGCCCTGTGGTGATGCGATGGAGTATCGTCTACTGACCGGGTGACGCCTCGTTCCCGCGTTCGGGAAACCATTGCACCAAGAGCACCCCGACCACGATCAGGCTTCCTCCCAGTACCTGCAACGAGGTCATCTTCTCACCGAGCAATACGATCGACCAGAGCACGGAAAATAGTGGCTCCAGTGAGCCGATGATCGATGCGCGTGAAGCCCCGATCCATTTGATGCTCTCCCAGAGCAGTGCGATAGCGGCGGCCGTGGACACCACAGCAAACAGTGCCGCCCAAATCCAGCCAGCAGGGTCGAACGCGAACTGNNGAACTGGAGCTGTCCTGAGATAATGGCATACAGCAACGTGCCAATGGACGCGCCTAGGGCGGTGTAAAAGGTCGTCATGCCTGGGTGGAGTCGCCTCGTCCATCGCTGCCCTACCAGAACGTAGGCCGAGTTCATCACAATTACCCCGGTCATGAGCAGCATACCAATCCATGCCGCCCCACCCAGCGGCTGCCAGAAGAGAGCAATCCCTCCTCCGACGACGGCAGCCAGAGACAGCAGGTGTTGTGGCAGTGGACGCTGGTGATAGAGTAGCCAACTGCCCAGCGTCACCGGAATGGGGAACATGGCAACGAACAGCGACACCAGCCAAATGGGCATCAGGCCGAGCGATGTGAACCAGCCAATTCCCATAAAGGTATATGTGCACAAGCCCAGCGATACAACCGGAGTGGCTCGCGCACGGGGAATCCGAGTCCACTTCCGACTGGCGAGCAGCAAGCCTGCCAGAGCGAGGCTGGCGATGCTGAAACGCAGGAAGATGGCTGTGCCGGGACTGAGGCCGCTGCGATAAGCATAGTGCACAAACACCACTGCCGTAGAGTAACACAAGGCCGACAGAATCCCTGCGACTGTTCCCCTGCGCAAAGCGGAAGCTGAACTGTAGGATGCCATCTCCACCGCCCTCTGTGCCACGTTTCCCGATTATAACGAGGGCTAGTGTTGAGCGCCAACAGCCCGGGGTGTCTTGACCTCAAACAGCCAGTGATGGTAAACTGATTGTCGTCAAGTGTGTCGATGGCAGCCTGCGACGAGAGTTCGTATGCAGGCATGTGCAGCGGCCTGTCGGCAGACCCTGCCGACAGACTGTATAGACATGCATCTATGCGATGCCTTCATTTCCTAATTGGTCCGTGCATGTGTACTATGAACGAATGTAAGGAGTTACCGTGACCCTGCTAGAGTTGTGGCCGTTCGCGGCGATACGCCGCAACCATGCGCTGGAGCATGCTACAATCCACATTATCGCTGCGCGACAGCCGAGCGTGCAGTTGCTGGGCCGCAGTGATTGGGCGGGCTTTACTCTCTTTGGCGCTTTGGATACAGATGAAGTCAGCCGTGCCGTACGCGAAGCAAAGGACCGTCTGTGCGCTGGTGAGAGCGCGTTAGCAGTCCACTCTCACTGTGGCACCAATCTCGCAACGGGCATGGTGCTTGCGGGGTTGACCTCCTACGGTGCTCTGAGAGGGAAACGCCGCCCTGGCATCTTGAGAGTGATCATGCTTGTGTTCGGCCTATTCTTGACTTTCTTGTTGGCGCGTCCCCTCGGCGCGATGCTGCAGCGACGTGTTACTACATCTGCTGACCTGACAGGGCTGCATGTTGTGGATGTCAGGCGCCTGGAGCAGGGATCAGTTGTTGCACACCGCATCGACACACTCCGCGAGGCGTGATGCTGTACATTCTGCACGGCGACGATGAGCTGTCGCGGTCTGAACAACTGCTGCAATGGAAGTCGACCCTGGGCGATGCTACGGTGTCCGGTCTGAACTCTACGATCCTGGATGGTCGTGGCCTGTCGCTGGTCGAGCTTCGTGCAGCATGCGATGCTTTGCCCTTTATTGGTGACCGGCGCATGGTGGTCGTGGAGGGTTTTCTAACGCGGTTTGAGTTGTCAGATCGCAGCCAACGTCGTGGCCAGGCGAAAGCCCTGTCTGATGCCGACACCCTGCTCGTGCAACAACTGTGCGACTATTTGCCACGCTTGCCCGCATCTACGCGTCTCGTTTTCTTGGAGAAGCGCAGCCTGCATCGATCAAATGGCGCGTTGCGGGCGCTCATGGGACTGCAGGGAGTTCATGTGCGAGAGTTGCGTGCTCCTGAAGAGCGGTCCTTGCCGCAGTGGATCAGTAGTCGGATGAGTTTAAAGGGCGGTCAGATCGAGGCAGGGGCCGCCAGGTTGCTGGCAGATCTGGTAGGTGCTGACACTCGCCAGCTTGATCTCGAGCTCGACAAACTTGTCAACTACGTGAACGCACGGCGCGCTGTGACGCCAGAGGATGTCAATTGGCTTGTCAGCGCACGTCAAATGGTTGACATCTTCGATCTAGTCGACGCCGTTGGCCTAAGGCAGGCTGGACGCGCGATGAGCCATCTGCATGACCTGCTGGACAATGGGGCCTCACCGATGCACTTGATACGCATGCTCGAACGTCAGCTGCGCATGCTGACACAGACCAAGGAGCTGACGGGCCAAGGCGCGAGCAGCGCTGAGATGATGAGGCATCTTGGAGTCAAGCATGCCTTTCTTGTGGACAAGCTGTCTCGCCAAGCTCAGAATTTCTCACGCGGGAGCCTGATTAGAGCCTTGTCGCAGCTTGCTTGCACAGAGAACGCGATCAAGACTGGCGAAATCGCTGAGCCTCTGGCACTGGATCTGCTCGTGTCCGAGCTCTGTCTTCCCCAAGCCAGGGTGCCAGTGAGTGACTAGCGCTGCCTGTTGTCGGCGATGTTGGTCAGACCGGCCGGTCTATCCACGCTCATCGCCCACCATCACTTGCACAAACCGGCGCTTACCGACCCGAATAATCATCCCTGATTGAGGTGCGAATGCCTCGTCTAGGCTAGTGACCCGGGCATCATCGATCTTTACCCCGCCCTGGGTGATCAATCGGCGCGCCTCGCTCGTGCTGGCTGCCAGCCCAGCCTCTACCAGGAACTGGACGACGGGTACAGACCGGGGGTCGGGTACGACAAAGGTCGGAATATCGGTGGGTAGCTGCCTCTTCTGAAAGACGCGGATGAACTCTGCCTCTGCATCCTGAGCGGCTGAGGATCCGTAGATCTGGCGCACGATGTCCCGTGCAAGCAGCATCTTTGTGTCCCGTGGATTGGCTCTGCCGCTGCTCATCTCCATTCGAATCTCAGCGAGTTCGGCATCAGAGATCTCGCTTGCCAGAGTCAGGTACTGATCGAGCATGGCGTCGCTAATGGACATAGCCTTGCCGTACATTTGATCTGGTGGGTCGGTGAGGTCAATGGTGTTGCCGTAGCTCTTGCTCATCTT
>DIVN01000033.1 GCA_002435875.1 Anaerolineales bacterium UBA6131 | reverse complement strand
TCAAGCGACTTTGCACATGCCCTGATTCATTGGGTGCATTTCAACATCCCACCACGCCGATGGCATGGTTCGTTCTAGCAGAAACCGGGTTGCTCGACTAGAATAGCGATGAGGCGTTTGGACAGTCAAGACCGACGTAAACAGTGGTGTCTGAAGTACCCGCATTTCAACATGGTTCCGATGATGCGTGATTTGTTCACTGGTGGCCGCGGTTCAGCGAACACCGGTTCAAGGGCCGTGTGACCCCGTTTAGTAGCTTACGTTCACCCTCCATCATCGGGTCTAAGCGCCCTCAGACTTGAAACGGAGGGTGTTCTCGATGAGTAAGCAGCAGAAGACAGAACAGCGTAAAGTAGTGGAACTGAACAGTCTCGAACAGATCAATCTCGACGCGGCCGGTTTGGACATTGGATCTGAGGAGATCTATGCCTGCGTTCCGGAGAGCCGAACTCCCAACCCAGTGCGTCATTTTGGCACTTGTACCGCTGACTTACACGCTCTGTCCAGATGGCTGGCCGACTGTGGTGTGACCACCGTGGCGATGGAGTCAACGGGTGTGTACTGGATTCCGGCGTACGATGTGCTGACCGAGGCTGGCTTCGAGGTGTATCTGGTCAACGCCCGGCATATCAAGAACGTGCCCGGCAAAAAGACAGATGTCTTGGACTGCCAGTGGATTCAGCAGTTGCACACCTACGGTCTATTACAGGCCTCTTTCCGACCTAGTGAGGACATCTGTGCCCTGCGCGCGCTGGTTCGTCATCGAGACAGCCTGATTCGCTGTCGGGCCACGCACATCCAACACATGCAGAAGGCGCTGGAACATNNTGGTCAACGTTGTAGCCGACATCACCGGGCAGACCGGCATGACGATCATTCGAGCCATCCTGGAGGGCGAACGAGACCCCCATCTGTTGGTCAGCTACCGGAATCCCGGTTGTGCCAAGAGTGAAGCAGAAATCGCCAGGGCGTTAGAAGGCCACTATCGCGACGAACACCTATTCACGCTCAGACAGGCCGTCGAGTTGTACGACGTTTACACCCAGAAGATTCGGGCGTGCGACGACGAGATCAAGGCTCAGTACACTGCGTTCAAGCCCCCAATCGACATCGAACAAGACCCTCTGCCACCGCCCAGGCAGAGGCAACGTCCGGGTAAGGATAACATGCCTCACTTTGACCTGCGCGCCGAGTTGTACAAGATGGCCGGAGTGGACTTGACCCAAGTCGATGGAATCAACGTGTTAACAGCACAGGTGGTCCTATCGGAGGTTGGTTTGGACATGAGCCGATGGCCCTCGGCCAAACACTTTGCGTCTTGGCTGTCCATCTGTCCGAACAACAAAATCACGGGCGGCAAGATCAAGAAGCGGGGACGACGCAAGACGAAAAACCGGGCAGCTCAAGCTCTGCGTATGGCGGCCCAAAGTCTGAACCGAAGCCAAAGTGCATTGGGTGCCTTCTACCGTCGAATGCGAGCCAAACACGGCGCCGAGATAGCCAACGTGGCTGCTGCCCACAAACTGGCACGGATTATCTACTTCATGCTAAAGAACAAAACGCCCTATCGGGATATCGGTATCGACCAGTACGACGCCAAATACCGCGAGCGCCAAGTACGCAACCTCCAGCGCCAGGCCAAGCGACTTGGCTTTCGCCTTGAACCTGCTCCCGCCCTGACCGTGGTTTCTTAGTAGTTTGGGGGCAAGTTCGGGCACAATGGGTGTGCTCCTCAAAAAGCACATCCGTTCTGAGAATGACCTGTGATGCCCTGTGAATGTTGCATCGAGCAGCCGCTCTTCCTCCACACAACACAAAACCGCGAGGTTGCTCGCGGTTCCGTGTCTCATGCGTATGTCATTGGCCAAAGCGACGGCAACGGACCAGCCAATGTGAGACGCTCGGCTCTCTTCTGGGAACCCGTCTCACCGATTGCATGAATACGTCCTCTCGCGCAAGAAGGCGGTCACTTCACTCAGCCCAACCTGATGATCCGCCAGCCGCAGGATGAAATCCAGAGCGTCCCCCTGTTCCCAGCTAACCACACATCCGTTCAGATCCAGGAACACTACCGTGGCCAATACCGCCGTACGCTTGTTCCCATCCACGAACGCATGGTTCAGAACCAACGAATGCAGCAGCGCTGCCGCCTTTGACACCAGATCCGGATACGCATCGGCACCGAACGCGCTGGCTTGTGGGCGGGCAACCGCTGACTCCAGGAGTCCCATGTCCCTTAGAACGTGCCTCCCTCCCATCACCAGTGCATTAACCTCCAGGACTTCCCCCACTGTGAGATAGCGCATGGCTTCAGTATCTGGCCAGCTCGGTGATCAACCGCGCGTTCTCACGCATGGCCTCTTCCAACGACGTGCGGAACTCTTCGTGCGATACCTTGCGCTGAATATACTCCTGGACAGCCTCTCGAATTACTTCCGTTACTGCCCTATCTTCCACAAAGGCAAGCGTACGAAGCCGCTCATATTCTGTTTCGTTCAGGCGAAGGGTCATGGCTCTCATCGCAAGTCCTCCTTTCGGTATCTCGGTATCAAGATACCACAAGAACCGATGTCTGTCAAATCACCATCATACCCAGA
>DIVN01000186.1 GCA_002435875.1 Anaerolineales bacterium UBA6131 | reverse complement strand
CGACCAGGCTGCCGTCCGGTGCATATAGCTCCACTCCAAGATGGTCAAGGGGCAAGGTGTCATAGGAGTGCATCCACCACCAATAGGAGAGCTGGCCCTTTACCGGGAGCGTTACCGTCTGCGTAATCGCGTCCATGGCGCCTTCGACGCCGCCCAACCGAGCGGCCCACTCTCCGCGGTACGGATGGAACCCCTGAGCCTCAGAGCCGATCAACTTGTGCTTCCGCCAGGACGGGTAGGTCCGAGTGTACCAACCCCTGCCGTCTTTTTCGAAATCCCCGTTAGCCAGAAGATTCCCGTCACAGGCCCACACACTGCCTGACACGAACGGTAGCCAGACGGTGGCGCCGGCAGTCGGTTTGGGCTGCGCCTGGGCAGAGGGGAGGTTGACGGCAAAGGCCAGCACAATCGCAGACAGGGCGATCGGCATGGCGATGAGGCCCAGCCATGCAAGAGCTTGCACCAGGGTTGTCCGAAGGGCTCTAATCTTCCACCTCACGGCTGAACTTTTCTTCAGGACTTTCCCGAGGTGCAGGTGGGTTGCGCCGGGCACTCTATTCGTTCGGAACTCCGACCGCCTGGCCAAAAACAACCACCTGATCTGTCCGCAGTCCCAGACTCTCTTTCAGAGCCGCCCTGTCGATGCCCGCATAAAAGCGCGCGCCCAGCCCTTCCGCAGCGCAAAACAGGTAGACATTCTGGCCGATGAACCCTGCATGCGCGGCCGACCACATCTCCTGCTCCGCCCGACTACCCATCTTGAACTTGGCATAATCCGCGACAAAGACCAGATTCACCGCAGCATCCCCGAACTTGCCTCCGCCGGCTTTGGACCGTAGGTCCTGATCCGATACGGCGGTGAGCTGATTCTGTTGGGCGTCGTACAGAAAGGTTCCCTCGGGCAGCAGGACATAGAGGTCCATCTCCTGGCTGTTTCCTGCCGAAGGCGCTGTGCGCTTGCCCGAATCGGGGCGATTGATCCCCCAGGCTGCCCATAGCAGGTCCAGCAGCTTCTCCCTGGGTAAGGGGTCCGACCTGAAGGCATTGGCCGACCGGCGGTTCTTGAACGCATCCGCGAGGGTAGCCGAGTCTGCCGCCGCCGGAGCCGTAGTCGGGGCTACTGATGGCCGAGCAGTAGGAGCAGTGGGTTGCTCCGCCGCAGCACCACACCCTTCAAGCAGGCTTGATCCTGCCAGCGCGGCCGCCGTGATCGCCGTCACCTTGTGCACAAAAAGTCGGCGACTCAGCCGCTGCCCTTCCGGGATGCTCTCTTCGCGACTGTCTGCACGTCTTGATGCCACCGGATTCCATCTCATACTGGACTCCTAAACTGAAGCCAAGGTGAGATCTACATCGTCCTCCGCGTGGAGCCTGCAGTTCTCATCTTGGCATCAGCAGAGGTGCAATTGCCCTCAAACCCAGCACACGGCTACTTGACGTAATTGGGGTGATGTGATAGACTTGCGCTAGGTGAGCGCTGAAAAAGTCCCTGCCGGGAAAGGGGCAGGACTCGCCATGGTGACGGTTTTCTGGTAGACTTCGGCACACATCAATCCCGTCACCTGCGTAGGAGCCATACATCATGCTGGGACGTCGAAGCCTGCAACGCAGTTTGTTTGATGCCAACGGTCTGCCTCACCGAGTCTCTTCCGATTCATTCTACGGCCGAATGGCCGCGGTCTCTGACGTGCTGTTTCGAGACGAGGATCTGAAAGACCTCTACTGCCTGGATAACGGCCGTCCGAGCCTGCCTCCGTCTCTCATGTCAGGCGTCCTGTTGCTGCAGTTCTACGATGATGTATCTGATGAGGAAGCTGTGGAACGGCTGCAATTCGATCTCCGCTGGAAAGTTGCCCTCCATTTACCCCTGGACTATGCAGGTTTTGACCCATCCAGCCTGACGTACTTCCGGCGACGCCTGCTGAAGCACGGCCGGGAACGCTATGCCTTTGACCGCTTGGTCACCGTGGGCCGGGCAGCCGGCTTCATCCCAGACACCGTCACCCTGTTGATCGACACAACGCCGGTCAAGGGAGCGGGCGCTGTCCAGGACACCTACACCCTGCTGCGGAAAGGGATCCGCAAGCTGCTGAGAACCGCAGGCTACCACATAGCGGCGAAGCGCCAAGGGCTGGCTCCTCAGGTCCGAAAGTTGATCGAGCGCTACGTCGATCAAGATCGCAAGGCCAACATCAATTGGTCCAGCCCACAAGAGCGGGCTGCGCAACTGAAGGTCCTGGTTCAGGACGCCGAAGCGGCCTTGGAGTTGGCTGCGGCCGACAACGACAACGCCGATGTGCGGAGTGTAGGCTGGCTCCTGACCAAGATCCTGGGGGACGACATCGTCAGCGACGAGCGGGGCGCCCCACAGCTTGGCCATGGGACGGCGCCAGATCGCGTCATCAGTCTGACCGAACCTGAGATGCGTCATGGCCACAAGAGCAAGGCGCGCCGCTTTGATGGCTTCAAGGCTTTGACCAGCACGGACCAAAGCAGCGAGATGATCTTGGACATCAGTGACATCCCGGCTGCGGGGAGTGAAGGTGTGCACCTGCTCCCGGCTGTGGAACGAGTCGAGACCCAAGCTGAAATCCAGGTGGAGCGGGTCATTGGCGATGGGGCATTTGGCTCAGGAGCACTGCGGGCGGCGTGCGCCGCATACAAGGAGTCTGCCATCGACTTGGTCTCCCCTTTGGCCCAGCCGCGAGATGCCGAGGTGGCCAAGTCCGCCTTCCAGCTCAACCTGGACACCTGCACCGCCCTCTGCCCGCAGGGCCACCTGGTGGCAGGGCGGTATGCTGGCAAGGAAGATGGGCAGCAGACATTCCGATTCACCTTTCCTCGCGCCGTATGCGAAGCCTGCCCCTTATTCGCTCGTTGCGTGCGCAGCAAGAAGCGGGGGCGCACAGTGTCTACCACGGCCCATGAGGCGTACTTGCAGGCTGCCCGCGCGCGGCAGCAGACCGAGGCATTCAAGCTGTTGTATCGGCTGCGGCCAGCCATTGAGCGCAAACAGGCCGAGCTCGTCCAGAACGGACTACGAAGCACTCGCTACCTGGGCCGGCGCAAACGGCAGCTACAACGGCTGTGGACCGGTGCAGGGGTGAACCTGCGGCGCCTCTTTGGGCTGGCTGAGGCCAAGGGGGTCGATCTCCGCGCGGCTTTGACTGACCATCCATGGCAGCTCGCGCCCGCGCTGGTCACGTAAGACTGGAGAGGCTGAGCCAAAGCGACTGGCCAGGCACAGAGAACTGGTGAACTCGGACGTGAGTGGCCCAGAACCGAGGCCCTGACACCGTCCACCTTCGCTGCTGGCTCTCCGAACGGCCTTGCGATCGGTTGTGAAGGTGCAAACGGCCCCCCAAACGGGGGTTAATCAGCAGTCACCTAGTACTACAACCGCAGTTTTTC
>DIVN01000076.1 GCA_002435875.1 Anaerolineales bacterium UBA6131 | reverse complement strand
CTATGGCCTCTTCAATGGTGCCCACCATGTAAAAAGCCTGTTCCGGCAGATCGTCATGTCGGCCCTCAAGGATCTCACGGAACCCCTGTAGCGTTTGGGCGACCGGCACAAAGCGCCCGGGTAAACCAGTGAATGACTCGGCAACGAACATCGGCTGCGTAAGGAAGCGCTGCAGCTTGCGCGCCCGTTGCACGGAGAGGCGATCCTCTTCGCTAAGCTCGTCCACACCCAAGATGGCGATGATGTCGCGAAGTTGCTCATACCGTGCCAGCAGGCTGCGTACCTCTCCGGCTATGCGGCTGTGTTCCTCCCCAACCGCCATCGGGGTAAGGAGCTTGCTGTAGGACGTAAGAGGATCGATGGCCGGGTAGAGTCCCTCACTCACTTTGGCTCGGGATAGCACTGTGGTTGCATCAAGGTGGGCAAAAGTTGCCACCACGGCAGGGTCAGTCAGGTCGTCTGCTGGCACATAGATAGCCTGCACAGAAGTGATGCTGCCGCGGCTGGTCGTCGCTATGCGTTCCTGCAGTTCGCCCATCTCGCTTGACAGGGTCGGTTGATAGCCCACCGCGCTGGGCAGTCGTCCGAGCAGCGCGGATACTTCTGCGCCGGCCTGAATGTAGCGAAAGGTATTGTCCATGAACAGCAGGACTTGGCGACGGGCCTCATCTCGGAAGTACTCGGCCATGGTTAGTGCCGTCAAAGCAACACGCAAGCGAGCCCCTGGAGGCTCATTCATGGAGCCAAAGACCAACACCGTTTGGCCAAGAACCCCGCTACGCTGCATCTCCAGCCACAGCTCATTGCCCTCTCGATTGCGTTCACCAATGCCGGCAAAAAGGGCAATTCCCGACTGCTCGCTGACGGTGTCGCGAATCAGTTCGATGACGAGCATTGTCTTGCCCACACCCGCCCCACCGAAAAGGCCGATCTTGCCACCTCGAGGATAGGGCGTAAGCAGGTCAATGGCCTTGATCCCCGTGACAAAGACGTCACGGACAACCTGCTGTTCCTGCAGGCGCGGCGCCCGGTGGTGAATGGGCCACAGTGGTGCGTCGGCCATGGCCGGGCCACCATCGATGGGCTCGCCCAGCACGTTGAACATACGCCCGAGAGTGGCCTGGCCAACAGGGACCATGATCGGCCCTCCGGTATCGATTACGGCCAGCCCCCGCCTCAGACCCGACGTGCTGCTCATGGCAACACCGCGCACCGTGGTGGGACTGATATGCTCTTGCACTTCTACAATGAGTGGAGATTCCCCGTTTCGCTCGATGCGCAGGGCCGTGCGGATTGCGGGCAAGTCACCGGACGGGAACTCGGCATCCACCACTACGCCTGCTACACGGACAACAAACCCAGAACGATCCACCGAAACCTGCTCCCTCCCGGAAATACGCGGCACATATGCCGTAGTTTATTATACCTGATGAGGCCGAGAAGGACAACCCGCATCTGTTCTTGCGCCAGGATTCGGCTGCATCTCGGCCTCATCAGGCAGCGACCGACTTGTGATGGCCAGCAGTCGGGCTCTCAGCGAATGACGTCGACGCCCATGTAAGGACGGAGGACGTCTGGAACCAGGATACTGCCATCAGGCTGCTGATAGTTCTCGATGATGGCGATCATGGTGCGCGGCAAGGCTAGACCCGATCCATTGAGCGTGTGCACGTACTCAGGCCGCGCGCCCGCCTCTCTGCGGAACCGGATTTCGCCGCGACGGGCCTGAAAGTCCTCGCAATTCGATACGCTGGACACCTCTAGCCACTCCTGGCAGCCAGGAGCCCACATTTCTACGTCGTACTTTTTCGCCGCGACAAAGCCCAGGTCGCCAGTGCACATCATGATCACGCGATAGGGTATGCAAAGCTTGCGACAAACATCCGCTGCATTGTCAAGCAGTCGGTCGAGCTCGGCATAGCTCGTTTCGGGCGTGGTGAACTTGTACATTTCCACCTTGTCAAACTGGTGGCCCCGCTTGATACCTCGCACATCACGGCCAGCGCTCATCTTTTCGCGGCGGAAACAGGCCGTATATGCGACGTAGCTCAAGGGAAGTTCTTTGGCAGCGAGTATCTCTCCGCGGTGAAGGTTTGTTAGCGGCGTCTCAGCAGTCCCGACAAACCAAAAGTCCTCCTCGGCGTCGTGGTAGATGTTGTCCCTGAACTTGGGCAACTTGCCATCCACCCAGAGGCACTCTTCACGCACCATGTACGGCGGATAGATTTCCGTATACCCATGCTCTCGGATGTGCAGGTCCAGCATCCAGGTAATCAGGGCACGCTGGAGCCGCGCGCCAAGGCCTTTGAGCAGATAGAACCGCGAACCAGACATGCGAATGCCGCGCTCAAAGTCCAGTATGTTCAGGGCGGGCCCAAGATCCCAGTGCGGCAAGGGCTCGAAGGCAAAGGTGGGGGGCTGTCCTTCGGTGCGCACGACGATGTTCTCATGCTCATCTGCACCCACAGGCACGCTGGCGTGCGGCAAGTTCGGCATCTCAAGAAGGGCCGCGTTCAGTTGAGCCTCGATGTTCTTAACTTGCTCCGTCAGCACCCCGATTTGCTGACCTACTTCGCGCATCTCCGCTTTCAGCGACTCGGTATCCGGGGTGCCACCACCACGCCCAATCTGTTTGGATGCCTCATTGCGGCGCGCTCGCAGCTTCTCAACCTCATTGAGCACGTTGCGCCGCTGCTCGTCCAAGGACAGTATGGTATCGATCGGTGCCGTGAGCTGCAGCGAGGCAATTGCCTTGCGAACTTCCTCGGGTTTCTCGCGAATCAGCTTGAGATCCAACATTGTCCACCCTCCCTCCAGGAAATAGAAAACGCCCCCTCAGAGGAAAGGACGAGGGGGCGCCCGTGGTACCACCTTTCTTTGTCGTCGTTCTCCACGATGACCTCTATGCTCGCTAACGGGAGCAAACCGGCCCAGATTGCTGCGGCGACCTTTTGGTGCCACCCTACTCTGGCAGCTCCGGAGGGGATTTCCACGCTGCTACCCGTCACCGTTACACCATCGGCAACTCTCTATATGGCGCGCAGGGTGTACTCGTCTCGTTCACAGCTGATGATGAAAGTATAGCATAGCTGCTCCATTAGGTCAACAGGCAAGCACGACCGGCACCGACCGGTCTGATAACCCGAACCCAAGCGCGCTGACTCATAAGTAAGTGT
>DIVN01000152.1 GCA_002435875.1 Anaerolineales bacterium UBA6131 | reverse complement strand
CCCCGACAGAGGTCAGCGAGTCGGAGCGGGACTTCGTGAACTTGATGCTCAGCCTGACGGAGAAGCAGAAAGCGGCCATGCTGGCGTTGCTCGATTCCTTCACCGGGTACAAGGGCCAGACGGAAGACGAGGGGTAGACCGCGGCCCGGTGCGACGCCCTGGCGAGACTGTGACCAATACAGATGCCTCGTCGAAAGCGGGTTTCAGGGTCTCGGAGATATGGATTCTGCCAGAGGCGTTGCAGGATCCGAGGGGCGCCTGCGAGCACCTTCCTTTTCTCCGACGTCGGAGCTTTCCAGAAATGCCAAGAGCATCCAAACAACGCGTTCGACGTGTGTCATCTGTAACCTCCATTGCAACTATCGTTGCGTCTATGTTATCTAGAATGGTGGATATGTCAAATGTATGATGTTGTTGTGTGGGCTGCGGTATCAACGCAGGAACAAGCGGAAAAGGCATCCATCGATCACCAACTGAAGCTCGCGCAGGAGTGGATTGAGAAGAATCATGCGAGGAAAGTTGGGGAGCTGGTCGTGCCTGGGCACACGCGAGATTACATCTTCCTTCACGAGATTATGCAGGATGTGCCAGCGTATGCTCAGCTCGTGGAGATGGTCACTGGCACAAAGCAGCACCCAGGCAAGATGTTCAACCTCCTGCTTGCCTACGACCATACCCGCCTCGCCAGAAGTGAGGCTTTGTTGGCCCAAGTGCGCGAATTCCTGGGAGCCAACCACATCCAGATTGCGTACACGACTCAGTTCATGCCTCTGGTCCCGCCGGACGAGTTCGACTACAGGCAGGCTTTCTCGACAAAGGCTCTTTCGGCCATTCAGGGAATCGTCACGTCGCAGGAGATGAGCACTTTCCGCGCACGGGCGCGGTTCGGCAAGCAGAGCAAGGCGGAGAAGGGATTCTGGTTTGGGCCAAGAGCTCCTTATGGCTTTCGCAGGGCCGCAAAGGGTGTCCTGGAGCCTGACCCCGAAGAGGTCGCTGTCATCCGGCGCATGTACGACATGTATCTCAGCAAGGGCGTCGGTTATCAGTCCATTGCAGCCAGACTAAATGCCGAGGGGTCCAGGACCCGCAATGGCTGCCCGTGGCATGCAGCCGGAATACATCGCGCTATGCACCAGCCGGCTCTTGTCGGCAAAGTGGTCTTTGGAGCAAAGAGAGTCGTGAAGGTCCCTTCCGGGGATGGCCTTACGATGGTCAGGAAAGTTACCAAGGGCAACCCGATTGTGAGAGACGCTCATGCGCCGGTTATCTCAGAGCAGTTGTACCTTCAACTTCTGGACGAAAGCAAGCGTCGACTTACCATGCGCCGCGGCGCTGATGTGTCTTCACCGATAGTCAATGTCCTGAGCGGGATCCTTCGGTGCGACTACTGCGGCGGTCCAATGCACGCTTCCCACCGAGCCGTGAAGCCTGAGATAAACTCTTACTACGAGTGCTCCAGATACACTCGCTCGCGTATCTGTCAGTGCAACGGCACTACCGCAAGAAAGGTCGAGGCTCAGGTAGAGACCATTCTTCGGGAAGTTGTGACGGGTAGCGATCTGCCTACCTATGCGGACCGATACATTGCGCAGCACAATCCAGCTGTTGCGCTTGACGACGTCACGGCGCAACTGAAGATTGTGATGGACAAGCTGAGAAGACTCGAGGATGCTTATCTGGATGGCGCGTTCAGTCTGAACCGTTACAAGGAGAAGCAGGCAGTACTCAATGAGCAGGTGACGGAGCTCAGCCAGCTCCAGACATCTCTGGAGCAAATTGAATCTAGAGCATCCAGAAAGGCCGACCTCATGAAGCAGCTCTCGGAGCTCCTTCTGGCTCCAGGCACCCTCAGTGCGACAGTGCCTCGTCCCAGGCTCAAACTATTGTACCGTGAGCTCTTTCAGGAGATCCGTGTTCGGAATGGGATGGTCGTGTCCTGGACGCTCAGGCCATAAAATATCCCGCTCATCGTGATGAGCGCGTAGGGGAAATCCAGCACGCCCGCCCACTCCAGCCGGTGCTCCACAGCCCGCAGCGGGAAGACGGGGCTGGTGGCGATCACCACATCGTAGCCGCGTTCGAAGCACTCGGCAACGACCGCGCGCGCCTCCGGGCGAGGCTGCGTGTGCCGTCGGAGCGTGGGGAAGTCCTGCTCGTAGAACTCCACGAATACCGGGAGCAGTTCTTCGCGAGGGTAGCCGATCTTGGGGAAGAAATCCTCGGCGAAGACGTCTTCGTTGGTGCGCGTGGGATCAGTATCCTGGATCATTCGCTGCGTGGAGGCCATGATCTGGCGCGTCAGCGTTTCCGGCGGCACGAGCCTGCCGAGTTTGCCGCACAGGGCGCGGAAATAGTGAGGCAGAAACGTGTTCATGTCGCTGTCCAGCAGCGTGTCATCCAGGTCAAACAGCACGGCGCGGATCATGAAGCCTCCTGTGCGGAATACTGAAAGAACCACGGAGCACAGAGGAATTCGAGGGAAAACACCGAGAAGACCCGTGTGAATCTCCGTGTTCTCTGTGGCTGATCCGAAAATGCCAGTAGCGCCNNGTGAACGTAGTTCATGAAAACTCTGTGGTTATGTGCTTCCTGCGCTATCGCGCAGGAAGCGAACGACTTCCTTCACGATGTGCGGCTCGCGGTGCGCCAGATAGTGGTCGGCGCGGGTCAGGATGGCGACCTCTGTCGGGCCAGACAGCGTGCGTGTCCACTCCTGCAACTCGCGCACGGGGCAAACGGTGTCCCTGTCGCCCGCGATGAACAACTTGGGCAGCGCGCAGCCGCTCAACCACCCTTCGGGCATGTGCCACATGGGCAGCGCCACC
>DIVN01000061.1 GCA_002435875.1 Anaerolineales bacterium UBA6131 | reverse complement strand
GAACGTCCAGATCACTGCCTGTAACCCCGATGTATCGCACAATGCCCTGTTCCTGAAGCGCGTGCAAGCCTTCGAGGGTGCCGCCGGGCTCCATGATCCGCTCCCATGTCGTGTTGTCGCATTGGTGGATTTGCAGTAGGTCAATCGAGTCTCGCTGCAAACGCTTGAGGCTCTCCTCGCAGGACCATAGTACTGAGTCGCGGGTATAGTCGAAATCGAAGGGATAGCAGCCCACTTTAGTGGCAATGTAGCAGGGGCCGGGCCAGTCTCTCAGTGCCAGACCAATACAGGCCTCGCTACGACGGTGCCCGTACAAGGGGGCGGTGTCAATGTAGTTACATCCCAGCTCCAGTGCCCGCCGGACGATGCTGACGGCGAGCTCATCCGGCGAGTTGTTGTCCTGGCCGGTAATATACCCACCCCCGAGTCCGATCTCTGAGACCAGCATGTCGGTGCGTCCGAATCTGCGGTACCTCATGGTCTCGATCCTCCTGGTGTGCTGGTTTGGTCTTGGCCAGCCAGCCGACACAAGAGCGCTGTATGGCCTGATAGGTCAGTCATAAGAGCTATGGCGTCTTACCATCTCCATGGCGAAGCAGTAGTTCTCGAACGACACGTCGTTCGGCACACTATGATCAGGAGAGTAAATATACCCTCCGCCCTCCTTAGCCACGGAGAACTTGCTGGCGATCTCTTCCTCGATCTCGTCCTTGCTTCCCGCCAGTTTGCGCACATCGATGTTGCCGTAGAGGGTCAAGCGACTGCCATATTGAGGCTTCAGAGCGCGAACGTCTAGTCCCGCTTTCGCTTCCAGAGGGTTCAGTCCTGCAAAACCGGCATCGAGGAAGTCGGGAATAAGAGGCCCCACGTTCCCATCGGAGTGCAGTAACGTCTTGAGTCCGCGCTCCGCGAAATAGTCGCAGAGGCGCTTGTGATGCGGGAAGACCAGCTCACGGTACAGGGCGGGCGAGATGAGAGGCGCCGCCACATAGCCCAGATCGTCGGCCATAAAGGCCGCATCGAAGGTCATGCCCCGCCGCAACATGCCCTCAAAGATGGCGATGATGAGCTGCACCTGAGCGGCGTACATCTCCTGCATCCACTCGGAGTCGTCTAGCATCAAGACCATCTCGTTGACCATCCCGATCCGCGTCCAAGTCGGATGGAAACAGGCGTGGGCCTGGTAGAAAATGGCCTTGCCCTCTGCCCGCGCCTTGTGCCAGGTCTCGAGGGCTGAGCTGGGGATGCGGGACTCGTTGAAGGCCATCTGCGGCCGGTATCTGTGCCAATCGTCCCTTGTCTTGATGCTGTAGTCAAGCCACTGGGAGGTCCAACCGTCCTCTGTGTGCAAGTCCCGTCGCAGGGCCCCATTGTCATCCCAATAGGTCCGTAGATGGCTGCTTGCCTGCTCCACGCGCTCAGGGAGCTGGAGCGACCAGTCGCCGGCAATGCGAACGATGTCCTCGGTGTCGAAGAAGGCGCCGGCGGTGCCTCCCATGGGTAGCCCTTCGCGCCACCACCTCTCCACCGTCGTGGTCCAGTACCCCGCATCCCACGGCACGCGATCCGGAACGCCGCCAGCCAGGATAGTCGCTACCCGTTCTCTTGCATTCATCTATTCACCCTCAAGCGCTTCTTTGTGGCGCATGTCTCGAAAGAGGTCTCAAGGCCTGGCCATCGCCGAGTCCTGGAAGATCCAAACGGGCCAGCCGCGCGCGTTGGCCGCCGTCAACACGTGCTCCAAGGCGCGACGTTTCGCAGGCAGCGCATCAGCGGGCGGGGGCAGACAGCGGACGTGGAACTCGCGGGCGGGAGCAACCTGGCGGCGCTGCAGCGGCCCGACGGAGACCATGTCCGTGCTGCCCGGCTCCGAGGCGTCGAACAGAGGTGGCTGGACGGCCACTGCATCCGTTCGAAGCTGCACACCCTACTCCACAATGACGCTATGCTTCTCCAAGTACGCCAGATCCCACTCAGCACCCCAGCCAGGGCCGCTGGAGGGGGTCAGGCAGCCGTCCACGACTTCGGGGGGGTTGAGCATACCCACTTCCACGCCTATCCTCTGGCCGCCGCCGCCCACGCCGAACTCGTAATAGTCGGTGTTCAGAATGCAGCACTCCAGGGTAACGTTGACCAAACCATACAACCCGCCCGTGCCATTGATCTCGACATTCGTGCCGTGTAACTCCGCGAGGTGCGCCAGCTTGAGCACCTGCGTGGCACCAAAGTGTCCCGTGGCGCGCACGCGGTCGGTGCCCCCTTGGATGAGCCACTGCGCCGAGACGCCCATGTCGTGCTGGAAGGTCTCATTGGCCATCACGGGGATGACGAGTTCGGAGCACAGCTCCTGATATAGGTTCAGTTTATACTCGTGGAAAGGCTCCTCCAGCCAGACGAAGTCCAGCTTCTCCAGCACGTGGCCAACCTCAATTGCCTCGCGCAGGGTGTAGGAGCATACCGGGTCGAGCATCAGGTCGAAATCCGGCCCCACATACTCGCGCAGCTTGACCATGATAGGGATGTCGGCCTTGCCGCCCTTGTAGGAATGCGGCTTGTAAGCGCGGATGCCCAGTTCCCGGCCCTGCTCGATGTGCTCGATGTACATCTCCACCGGCCCATCGCCGGCCGTTTGGTAGACGGGGATGCTGTCTCGCGCACGGCCCATCAGCGCCCACACGGGCAGGTTGGCGGCCTTGCCCGCGATGTCCCAGAGACAGTTGTCGAACGCGCCGAACCACCCCGGACTCTGGTAGACCCAGCGCGTGCCCAAGTGTAGTTTCTGGAAGATGCGCTCGCGATCCAGCGCGTCCATGCCCAGTACGTTAGCCCGCAGGAGCTTGACCATCTCGGGGTTGCCGCCAGTGCACAAGCCCTCGATCCCCGCATCGGTGTATACGCGCAAGATGGCCTCGTGCGTGGGCTCTTTCGTCGTCTGCCTCTGGTGCGTGTACTGCGTGCGGCGCACCGTGGGGACTTGCACCAGTTGGTACGTGTTGCTCACGCGCCCGGGAAGCTCGACAATGTACAGCTTGATAGCGGTGATTTTCATGTTCGATCCTTCATCCTCGCCTTGCGCACTGTGGTACTGCTCCCGACTCCGCGTCACGGAGCCGGCTGCAACTCATCCTGTGACGCTCCCTACCGAATCATACGCCCTGTATCGCCAATTCTGGCGAGTCTGGAAGCGGTTTGGTCTTGTCTCGATCGAGTGGGCGAGCCCATTGGGCTGGCCGCATCCTGGCGCTCGCCAGCCGTTGCGTCTCTGGCCGGTTGATTGTGCAGCATGCCCTCCGACGTCTTCCCCAGGCCAGCAGCCGCTCCCCGGGCCGAGGCCCGGGTCTGCGTCGCGTCGCCAGTGCCCTGGCGCGCCCCCTTCGGGGGCTACAAAAACCGAATAAAACCCATACCAGCCTGCTTTAGCAGGCTTTGCGGCGCAGGCGACGGAGGGCCTTGTTCAGCGGGTTCCTAGGCCCAGTAGGTTTCGTCTTCTGCTACCAGATCACGCATGATGTCATCGCGCAGGGTGATGCCCAGCCCCGGCCCCGTCGGCACGGCCAGCTTGCCCTCCACCACGTTCAGACCCTCCTCGGTCATGGTGGCGATAAAGCTCCCCGGTCGCAGCACCGTCTCGGACATGACGAAATTGCGCACCGAAGCGCCAAAGTGCGCGTCGGCGATGAGGTGCACCGCCGTGCCCACACAGTGCAACACCACGGGAATGTAGAACATCTCGGCCAAATCCGCGATCTTGCGGCAACCGGTAAAGCCGCCCGCAAAGGCCAGGTCGGGGTGAATAGCGTCCAGCGCGCCATTCGCCAGGAAGGGGTAGAACCCGCGCGGCAACTCTAGCTTTTCGCCCGTGACAATGCGGATGCGCGCGGCCTGCTTGAGGAACTTCCAGGCGTCGGAATAGGGCACGGGCATCGGATCCTCGATCCAGAGTGGCCTGCTCGGCGCCAACACTTCCGTCAAGCCGATGGAGGTGGGCAGATCCCATTCGTTGTGACAATGCACGATGAAATCCATATCCGGCCCCAGGGCTTCGCGGGCATTCTCATAGCCCTGACCGATGGCGAACATCTCGCTCGGGCTCAGCATCGTGGCCAGTCGTGCGCCTTCATAGCGGCCCTCGGGCAGCGGCAGCCCCATCTTGACCGTCCGCCAGCCCGGGAAGGTTTCCTTGAGTTCTTGGGCATAATCGCGCCAGACGGCCTTATCCTGCCAATCCCCTCTGGCGCCGCCATGACAGTACAGGGGTATTTGCTCGCGGTAGCGCCCGGTTAGCAGCGTAGAGACGGGGCGGTTCAGCACCTTGCCGGCGATGTCCCACAAGGCGATGTCTATGCCGCTGATTGTGGGGATGTGGGCCATAGCCGAGTGCATGTGGCTCGTCATACGCTGGTAGAGCCTTTCGATCTCCAGCGGATCCTGGCCGATGAGCATGGGTTCATAGTCGCGCAGATGGGCGCGCACGGAAGGCCCGATGGCTCCCGCCTCGCCGAGGCCATAGATGCCAGCGTCGGTCTCAATCTTGATCAGCGATTGGCCATTGTGACGCTTCAACTGCATCACACGGATGGCCGTAATGTGCAGGCGGTTCTTTTCAGATTCTGTCAGTGCTTCTAGTGTATTCATATTCTATGTCCTTTCTAGAGCGTTATGCCCCACCCGGGGCAGCGCGAACGAGGAAACACAACATCAACCCTCTGTCACGATCGCCCAAAAAGAGCCAGGATGTTTTCGGGCGGCACATCCTCAGGGAGTGAATGCGCCGGCGCACAGATATAGCCTCCATTTTGTCCCAGAATCCGCATCCGGCGCGCGGCCTCTGTCCGGATCTCTTCGCAAGTCCCAAATGGCAACAGGCGCTGCAGGTCCATCCCCCCATGAAAACAGATGCGTCCTCTCCCTTTTTCCTGCAAACGTTCAGGTTCCATCTCAAACGCGCCTGGCTGGATGGGGTTGAGAACATCTACCCCCATCTCGATGATGTCATCTAGCAGGCGATAGATGGAGCCGCAGGAATGATGAAAAATCCTGGAATTGGGAGCCGCTGCATGGACCCTCCCATACTGCTCGATATAATAAGGCTTGATCATTGCTCTGAAAACTGCCGGAGACATAAAAGGACCTGTCTGTAAACCAAAATCGTCCCCAAAACAAAAAAGGTCAATATATGGGGCAAGCGGCTTGACAACGGTTTCAACCTGATGCAGCTTCTCCTCAAGCCAGAGGTCAAAAAGCGCCCGTGCAAGATCCGGCTCAGCCACAAGGTCAACGGCAAATTGATCGTACCCCCGTGTCAGGCACCCTCCTTCAAAAAAACCCCCGGAAACCCAGTAGGTCGTAGCGTATCCAGCCGCTCGGTATTGCTGCGCAGTATTTGTAATCCAATCCATGTACAGAGGGGGTGGAAGCAGATTGGGTTTTGACTCCCTCACCTGGGCGAGAGTGTAATTCGCCATAGGAAAGCTGTGGCGCACCGCGGGATTCTTGATGCCGGATGGCCGAACCGCCTTGCCCTTTTCGTGCTCTGCCTTTTTGCGTTCGTATGCCTTGACATCCATATCCTTCAGTTGGACAAGCGGCGGTTCCCATGGCACCCATCTCAGGTCAACGCCCAAATACGTCTGAATTGACTCGTCCACCCAACAGCCGTCGGGATCTCTATCTTCTGGCAGCTTGTATCCGAGGATTTCCCGCATGGCCCTCAGAAAATCGGGAGTGCACAGACTCATCGCCGTCCCGCCGAAATCCATTGGGGTGCGATCGGGCGCTCGTCTTTCTATTGCCCGCCGGACGCGCTCTCGGCTGTTCATCGAATATCCTCGTTTGTTAGCGTATCATCCCCTTTTGGGGATTACCAGGGATGAAGCATCTCAAGATGAATAATGAGCTGTGGCCATCCATCTTTTGGCTGTAAACGCCTATTCCTGTACCCGCCATACCCTGGCCTGTCCGCCGGCGACGCAGATGCTCTCCAGCCGCAATTCCCCCGGCTTGTCAGCGCCCTCAAACAGGGGCTGTATCTCCAGCGTATGTTCCTTGGCGGCGTCAAGGCCCTCAGCGATCACCGTCCAAAGGTGAGCGTTCCCTCTACAGGCTTGCGCCAGCGCAGCGGCGTCATATTCCCCGCCCGGGAGGCCTTGGCCATGGCTTGGCGCTGGCGCCCCGTCGAGCAGCACGCGATACCGGCATGAGGTAAGCGTGGACTCGCCGAAGAACAGCACCATCGTGCCACTGAACCTCACCCGTAAAGGCCGGGCTGGTTCGGCAGGCACGCGCTGATCTCGTCCCCGCTCGATGAAATTGGCGGCAACCGTTACATCGTCCAACCAGCGCGACATATAGAAATCGAAGGCGACGGACACGCGCTGGGGATTGGCCACGTGCCAGCCCTCCGGAAGCGGGGTAAGCGACGAGAGGCGCACGCGCGCCCAACGCAGGTAAGTGTCGGCATGGATCATTTTCTCGGGCAAGCGGCAGGCCACGCCGTTTTGGATCGCGCTCTGGAACGCGTTCCAGCCGGCTGTGGCAAACAACGCATAACCCGGATCGTCCGGATGGGTATTATCGAACGCTTCCGGCGGCCAGATGTGGTCAAGGTCAATTTCGCCCCGACTGTACTTTTCCCGCAGCAGAGCAACCGCATCGCCCACCGCTGTGTTGTAAGCGCGCGAGATGGCCAGATGAGCGTCACGCCGGAGCATGCCCGACATGGTAGGTTCGGCGACAAACTGGCGAGCGGCCAGGATCATCTGCACCACCGGGCAATGCCCCTCGCCGATAAGACGGCGCACCAACGACTCGTAGGCGGCCAACGTGTCCGGAGTAGTATGATAGATGTCGTCGTTCAGAGTAAAGTCGAGAAACACCAGGTCGGGGTGGTAGGCGAGTACATCACGTTGCAGGCGGAAGACGGCCAATTGTGAGCCGCTGCCGCCAATGGCGGCGTCAACGAAGGTGAAATGGGCCTGGGGATAAGATTCATCGAGATAGCGTCCGATCAGCGCGCGATAGGAGGTACGTTGCGGATCGCTGGCGCGCGCTCCCCAAGTGAGCGATCCCCCCATGAAGGCCACGGTCAACCGCTCGCCCGCCTGTGCCCGCCGATGCAAGCTTTCAAAAGCACACAAAGGTCGCTCCATACAATACAGCCTTTCATTACTGCAAGGCACTTGGCCAACAACCCCCACAAGCCAAGTTGGGACAAAACGTGCCCGCTCAGGCACATCATTGTTAGCGAAGCAGAGGTCAGCAATTGCGTTGCTTTTTCTCAGGCCGTGCAAGATGAGCATAGACATGCCCACCTCTCCCTCCTCGGGGAGAGGCGGGCATGTCGTCTGTTACCTATGCCTCCTGCTTACTCGCTGAGCTTGGCCTTATAGGCCTCGGTGTACTCATTGACCAGAGTGTCGCCACCATCCGCTTGCCACCTGGCCACAAATTCATCGAATTTGTCCAGGGCGAAAGCGCCGGTGACGATCTTCGCACAGTACTCGTCGCGCGTGGCCGCTAGTCTGGCCGAGAGCTGCCCGGCCGAGGGTGCAGAAAGACCCTGGTTGCCGGTAAAGTTGACGTATTTGGGGCGAGCCCATTGTAAGGCCATGTCGTAAATCAACACCGTGCCGAATTTGCCAGCCGGAACGCCGTACTTGGTCGCTGCTCTCTCAGTGGAATACGCTGAGGTGGCCCACTCGTATTTCTGGGCGAATCCGGGATAGGTGGAGCCGAAGCCGTTCCAACCTTGCGGCACTTGACTACACCCGATCTCCTGGCGGTACGTGGCGAAATCCTTGTCGCCCACCGCCGGACCGGGCTGGGGGCCTTTGTCTTCGGTCATGACATAGTCCTTGTCCTTCACCCCATAGTTCAACAGCAGGTACCCTTCCTCGGTCGCGAGAAAGTCCCATAACTTGAGCACGGCGTCAACGTTCTTGGCGTTCCTGGGAATGCAGCCGGGCCAGACGCCGCTATAGCCCATACTTCCCGGGTAGCCGCTGTCCCCGTTGGGGCCTGTGGGTGGCTCCAGGTACGTCCAGTAGGTTGGCGGGTTGTCGGTATCGGGCGTGAACTTGTCGCCCTCCTTGAGGCTGCCCTCTTTGATGAGCTGCAGTTGCTCCATCTCGTGGAAGATAGCGCCACCGCCGATCCACTGTGGATAGTAGTGGGAGGAGAAGACGCCGACGTAGCCGTTCTTGATCTTGTCCAGCATCTGCGGCTCTTTCTGGGTGATGAAATCCTTGTCAATGAGGTTGGCCGCATAAGCCTTTTGCAGCCAGGCCAGGGCATCCTTCATCCCGGGGTGCACATCGTAGGATTTCACCGTCTGGTCCGCTTCATCCAAGTACCACGTATTGTACTGCACACCATAGGCACCAAAGGCGAAGTCCAAGTTATTCCAGACAAATCCGTTGCAGGCCACGATGGGGATGATATTATCCTTCCCCACGCCGCCGGGATCTTGGTCATAGAAAGCCTTGGCCACATCAAAGAACTCGTCTATGTTTTTGGGCGGCTGCAGGCCCAACTTTTCCAGCCAGTCCTTGCGCATGGCCGTCCGGACCCAAGTGCTGGGCTTATCGGCTCTGGGGGGCTCGCCAAACTTCAGTGGGACTGCAGGCCCTATAAGGCCATAGACCCTGCCCTTGTAGGCGATGTACTTTTTCATCGTGTCGTCTACGTAGGGCCAGTAGTTTGGCGCCTTGGCGGGCAGCAGATCGGTCAGGTCCAGCAACTGGCCTCTCGAGATGAGATCATAGTAGTCTGGCAGGCCGGCTCCGAAAGCATAGTCCAATTCGCCGCCCGCCATCATCACGTTCCGCTTCTCGATGCGCACGTCGCCGGGGACGATGGCCTTTTTGAACTTGATGTTCAGTCTCTCACAGATCAGTCCCTCGATATAGGAGACCTGTTCCGTGACGGTGGCCCCAGCGAACTGCCCCAGCATCACCCGGATCTCATCGGGGGCCTTGGGGGCTGCCGTGGGCGGCACGGTCGGGGCGACGGTAACCTTGTCTGTCGCCTGGGTCGGCTTCAGCTCGGGTGTGGGCGTGGCCGTGCGCGCGCACGAGGCCAGGATGGCGCCCGCCCCGCTGAGGCCGGCCGCCTTGAGAAAACTACGACGTGAGAGCATTTTCTGTGCCATGGTTCCTCCTAAAAAAACGGGCTACCGAATACATGCCTACCCAAGCTCGACCTGATGATGCCTTATCTGTTGCCTCCTTTCTGCTCTCCCTCCTCGGTCTCATCCCTTGACCGAGCCGATCATCACACCTTTCACAAAGTACTTTTGCACAAAGGGATAGATCACCAGGATAGGGACGGTGGCCGCCATGATCGTGGCCATCTTGACCTGTTCCATGGGCGGCGGCGCTTTCAGCATTTCCTGCAGTGCCCCGCTCTCTTGGAGCAGGCGGGGCGAAGCTTCGATCAGCACCTGGCGCAGAAAAGGCTGCAGGGTCCATTTGGAGGGACTATTGATGTAGATCAGCACCCCAAAGAAGTTGTTCCAGTACCCGACCCCGTAGAAAAGGGACATCGTGGCGATGACCGGGATGGATAACGGCACTACAATCCGCCATAGGATGGTAAACTCCCCCGCGCCGTCCATCATGGCTGCCTCGAGAAGCTCCTGGGGCAGGGCGGCGAAAAAGTTGCGCATGATGATCATGTACCACGGGCTGATCAGATTAGGGATGATCAGGGCCCATAGGCTATCGATCAGCCCGGTGGCCTTGACCACCAGATAAGTCGGGATCAGGCCACCCCCAATCAGCATGGTGATAAAGACATAGAGCATCACCGCCGTGCGGCCCTTCAAGTCCGTCTTGGAAAGGGGATAGGCCATCAGCATGGTAAAGACAATGTTGATGGCCGTCCCCACGATCACCAGAAAAGCAGTGACAGAATAGGCGTGGATCAGCTGGGAGTTGCCGGCGAAGATGTATCGGTAAGACTCCAGGGTGATATACTTGGGAATAGGGAGGAGCAATTCATGGTTGTGCTGGCTTATGATATGCTCTGGCATGATGGAAAGGGTCAAAACGTAGAGCATCGGTGCCAGCATGATAAAATTCAACACACACATGAAGATAATATTGAAAACACTAAATATCCGTTCGCCCCGCGTCATCTTCATATTTCTACCAGATCCCTTCCTGTCCCATCTGCTTGGTGACTCGATTCACCCCCAGCACCAGGAGCATCCCCGTTACGGATTGAAAGAGACCGACGGCAGCTGAATAGCTATAGTTCTGGTCCACCAGTCCCACCCGGTAGGTAAACGTATCAATGATGTCGCCCACGTCAAAAACCAGAGGATTCTGCATCAGCAGCACTTGCTCAAAGCCGGCGCGCAGGATGCCGCCCATGCTAAGAATGAGGGTGATTGAGATCACCGATCTGATGCCCGGCAGGGTAATATGCAAGGCTTGTTTCCACTTGCCGGCGCCATCAATGCTCGCGGCCTCATAGAGCTCGGGATTGATGCCCGCCAGGGCCGCCAGATAGATGATGGTGCCCCAGCCCACATTCTTCCAGACATCGGTAATCACCAGGAGGCTGCGGAAGTAGCGCGAATCGCCGAAAAAGTCAATCGGATGTCCCAACAAGGGCTTGATGATAACATTGTTCACCAGTCCTGAGCGATACAGGAACTGGTAAAAGAGCCCGTACAAGATCACCCAGGAGAGAAAGTTGGGCAGATAGGAGAGCGACTGGGTCACGCGCTTGAAGTTTTGACTTCTCAGCTCGTTGAAGAGAAGGGCTAGGATTATGGGGGCAGGAAATCCCCAGACCAGCTTGTAGATACTGATGATTAGCGTATTGCGAAGGACTCGCCAGAAGTATGGATCTGCAAAGAGCATGCGAAAGTATTTCAGTCCCACCCACGGACTCTTGAAAACACCACCAATGATATCATAGTCTGTAAAGGCTACGAGCACACCAAAAAGCGGCAAATACCTGTAGATAAAGAAATAGATGATCGCAGGAATCAGCATGAGGTAGAGCAATCTGCGTTTGCGGAACTCCTGGCGGAAGGTGCGCGGGGCCTCGGCCACGCTTTCCGCGGATCGTTTGACAGGGACAGCCAGCGGGATGTTGGGCGGTAAGTTCATTCATCACTCCTTCTGACTGCTTTGTCTCTGCTGAGGGTGACTAAGCCATCCGTGCCTCGGCGGCATGAGGCGGAAAGGCCCCGCATGAGGGTATGGAAAAACGTGGGCGTACACAAGGTACGCCCCTGCGCGTAGACACCGATAGGGCCAAGCCTACTACCTGTAGGGGCGATCACAAGGATCACCCGGACATTCCACACCTTCCCCCGCATGCCCCTTGCCTAAGCTGGGTGGAATATCTATAATATACATAGCATAGAACGGATCCTTTGTGGGTATCTTATCATCAGAAAGCTGCCTGAAAGTTGCCAGAAACCTGTCATGACGCGTCGGCCGGGGGTCAGGGCTTTGTCGTTCACCTCCGTCAGGCGCTGAACCATCTCTATGACTCGGATATCCTGATCCGCAGTCCCCTCTGCGAAGCCTTGGGGATCACGGGCTCCTACGATCGGGCGATCAAACTGCAGCGCCTGCTGGAGGAAGCTGTGACCGCCCTCAAACCTGGGCCAGCAGAACCACCCCGTTCTCATGGATGGCGCATCTACCACCTCCTTACTTACCGCTACCTGCAGCGCTTTAGCCAGAAAGAAGTTGCCGATCAGCTGGGCGTCAGCCTCAGTCAACTGGCCCGAGAACAGAGGAGGGCCTTGAGTGTCCTCGCTTCCTATCTCTGGGAGGAGTATCATGTGGCCCGGCAGCAGGTGCAGTCTGCGGCGGAGAACCCATCGACCGGCTCAGACGAGCCGGTCGGCAGTGTGGATGATACGGCCTGGCTGGCGTTGTCCGCTCCCGGCGACGCGCCCGACCTGGCGCAGACCCTAACAGAAGTCGGCCGCCTTGTCGGCTCGCTCTCCGCGAGCCACCGCGTCAACCTCAAGGTCGATGCGGGTGAGCATCTCCCCCGCCCGGCTATCAACCACGTGGCACTGCGGCAGATTCTGCTGAGCGTCCTGAACTCGGCCATCCTCTTTGGCACGGGCGGGCGCGTTCGGGTATCCGCCGTGGCAGCGAATGGCGAGGTGGTCATCCACATTAAAACCTCGCGGCCCGATGCGACCGGCGGATCCCTGCCAAGCGATATCGAAGCCAGCCTGGCTATGGCGCAACAAATGGTTCGGGTCTCCGGTGGGCAGCTGTTCACCGAGGTCGACAACAGCACCCTGATGACCCGGGTGGTCCTTCCCGTTGTACAGAGCGTACTGGTCCTGGTGGTCGAAGACAGCGCCGACAGCATCCGCTTGTTGGAGCGCTTTCTGTCCCACACTCGCTACAGGCTCCTTGCTGCCTCGAGTTTGGAGCAAGTAGTGGACCAAGCCGAGAGAGTGGGGGCGCAAGTTGTTTTGTTGGATATCATGATGCCGCTGATCGACGGCTGGACGGTGCTACATGCCTTGCGCAGCCATCCGGCGACGGCGCGGCTCCCCGTTGTGATCTGCTCGATTCTACCTCTGGAGGAACTGGCCCTCTCCTTGGGCGCGGACGCTTTTCTGCACAAGCCGGTCAGCCAGGCGGCTCTCTTGGCGACCTTGGACCGTGTGGTTCCTCTTCCGTAAGAATTTCGCCGATCGCCTGAACCAGGGCCAGGAATCTGCGGGCCGAGATCCCATCTCGACAGTGGATTGCCAACTCTCGGACGGACACCTCCACATTGGCCGGGTCCCGGGCCGAGATGACGATGACCGGGATATCACGGATGGCCTCGTCGGCCGCTTTTTCCCGCAAGATCTGGTAGCCATCCTTGCCCGGCATCATCAGGTCGAGGATGACCACGTCCGGCTGCCGGTCGCGCATCGCCAGAATGGCCTGGTCACCGCTCTCCGCCCGCCACACTCGATACTTGGCGGGGGGGCTCGTCAGGAAGCGGGCATTGAGCTGGAGCAGGTCCGGCTCGTCGTCGACTAACAGGATGGTCTCAACCTTCTGCCCCAGGCGCTTCACCGCTTGGAGCAGCTCATCGCCGTCGACGGGCTTGACCAGATAGTCGACGACGCCAAGTTCGCGGGCGGCGCTTTCTTCCCCCGCTACCCAACAGGTGATGGTAGGAGTGCCGAAGGGGAGCTCCGCGAGCTCTGGCGCGAGCCCGGGGAGTTGCGTTTGGGACCGCAAATGGGGGGTGTTCACCACCAGGGCCTGAGCCGGCGCGCGCCTAAGCTCGGCCAGTGCTGCCTCGGTGTCTCGGACGGTAGTAACGGCGACCTCTTCCACATAGCGCTGGAACAATCTGCCCAGTGTAGAGCGGGCCTCGAGTACGACAAAGCGGGGCAACAGGGTGGGCGCCGGCGCTCGTGATCGCCGCGTGCGCAACCTCCACTCGGCGCCATCGGCGAAGGACCGCCTGTAGGCCTCCGGAAGCTGGGGCACGGGCTCGATCGGGATATTGCCCGGCAGGGCGAAGGAGATGGTCGTTCCCACCCCAAGCCGGCTCTCCAGCCAGATGCGCCCGCCGTGCATCTCGACAAAACGCCTGCTGATGCTCAAGCCCAGACCGCTCCCCCCATGCTCCCTGCGGATAGAGCCATCCACCTGCTGGAAAGGCTCAAAGAGCTTCTTCTGCTCTTCCTCAGGGATGCCAGGACCGGTGTCGGCCACGCTAAAGACCACCTCGTTGGCCGCGCGCGCCACACTGACGCGGACCCCGCCTTGTTCGGTAAATCGCCCGGCATTACTTAGGAGATTGATGAGGATCTGGCGGATACGCGTGGGGTCGCAAAGGAGCAAGGGCAGACCTTCCTCGATACTACTCTCAACATACAGTCCTTTGGATTCAAACAGGGGCCGGGTAGCCTCGATGGCGGGGGCAACGATGGCCGCCACCGGCACGGTTTCTTTGCTCAAAGCCATCCGTCCGGCCTCGATCTGGCTGAGATCCAGGACGTCGTCGACCAGATGGGAGAGGTGCAGGGCATTGCGCTGGATGACGGTGATATCGGCCTGCACTGCGGGCGGAACCCGGGCCCCATGGGAGCGGGGGAAGCGAGTGATGACCTCGCTGAAGCCGATGATCATGTTCAGGGGAGCGCGCAGCTCGTGGGACACATTGGCCACGAACTCGGACTTGGCTTGGCGCGCCTCTTCAGCAACTTGCTGCAGGGTTTCCAGGCGACTCGTCAGCCAGGCCAGACGCTGGTTGGCCGCGACCAGGTCTTCCCGGGTCTGCAGCAATTCCACCTGTCTTGCGCGCATCTGGTCCAGAGCCTGGCTGGCGCGGTCGGCATAGTAGACCGACCAATGGATAACCAGAAAGAAAGAACTCACCGCTACCCAGCCGACGACCCCCAGGCAGGCCCCAACGGCAATGATCTCAAGGTTGGTCGTGGAGAAGAAGGGCGGCAGCAGGGAGAGGGAGCTGCACAGCGCGACCAGGCCGATGACCAGCACCTCCATCGCCACACCGGCGCGCCAGCCCAGCGTAACTACGGTAACCAGCGGCATCAGAACGTAGAAAAAGCGTAGGGACGAGTTGGGAGAGAAATATAGAGCCAGGGTAGCCAACGCTACCAGCCCGACCTGCCAGGTGACTTGGGAGAGCAAAGGATGCTTCCCAGCTTGCTGCAGCGTGGCCAGTGAGAGAAGCACCAGCCCGAGTGCCAGCCCAAAGTTCTCAAGGTTGATCAAGCGTACATCGGTCATGCCGGCGATGGCCCAGATGGCCAGCACGATGCCCAAAACCACGAGCACTAGCTTCCTACCCGTCTCTTCCATGATCTGGGAGGTCAGCGGTGCGTGCTCAGCGCTCAGCTTCTGCCACGTGGAGAGGAGATGCAGCATATCCAGCTCGAATCCGGGCCTGCTCTCTCGCCTCCGCTCGGTCCGACAATCCGGAACCAGAGGAAAGAAACGCCTGGAGGCGGTGGGCATCATGCCCTCGTCGCGTGAGTGTGCAAAGTGTACGTCAGGTTCCGAGGCGAGTCAAGCGCGTGCCTCACACCCAGAGCGACGGTGTCCTACCATTTGGAGTCCTACGATAGAATGATGGTCATCTAGATGATAGTCTGTTTGCGTCTTGTCAAGTGGTGTAAAAGGGCGTGTCGATCTTGCAGCAGCAGGCGGATCGTCTCTGTCTAGTGAATGGGCTTTACGTGCAGCGCAGCCGTCAGTCGCAGCGGTTCATCACCTCCGAGCAGCGTGCGCATCGACTCTTGGCTGAAGTAGCGCTTGTCCACTTGCCACTGGTCATGCACGTCCAGCAGAATGGCCCCCACCAGCCGCTCCACCGAGGCCACATCCGGAAAGATGCCAACCACACCAGTGCGACGCTTGATCTCCTTGTTCAACCGCTCCAGCGG